>NZ_JAKIHL010000026.1 GCF_021608135.1 Microaerobacter geothermalis | reverse complement strand
ATTTCCCCACCAGTTGCCTGTCAGCTACGAGGCGACTTGGCTCTTACCTCGACCGGACTCGCACCGGCTAGTTATACCTAGCTTGGCTAGGCGCGCGTCAGAAAAAAAGACGCTAATGCGTCTTAATATTGCTGCACAATTGGGTGAATCATGATTTCATCAACCACCGCATGTCTTGGTGCACTTACCATATAAACCACGGCATCTGCCACATCTTCCGGTTTCAACCAATTCTCCTTCTCAGGAACCCCAGGTTTTGAATGATTAAAGTACGTATCTGTTGCTCCCGGATTAATGACGCCCACCCTTATCCCTAATTTTCTCACTTCCTTGGCTAGGGCTCCGGAGAATCCTTGAATTCCATATTTGCTGGCACAATAGGCAGCTGCATTGGGGATAGTCCACTTTCCAATGTCCGAGGAAATGTTTACAATATAGCCTTGTCCCCTTTCAGCCATCGGGCCAATCACTGCCTTGGAAAATAAAAAAGTACCAGTGAGATTAGTATCAATCAGCCTTTTCCACTCTTCTAAAGAGGTTTCCTTCACTGATTTGAAGAAGCCAATTCCAGCATTATTAACAAGAATATCAATCTTCCCAAAATGAGTTAATGTATTCTCCACCACACGATGGACATCTTCTTCAACAGTAACATCCGCTACCACAGGAACAGCTTCTCTACCAAGGGACTCAATGTCAGCGGCAACCCTCTTCAACTCTTCACCATTCCTGGCAACTAAAACCACATCAACCGCCCTTTTTGCTAGAGCTTCGGCTATCGCCTTTCCAATCCCTTTGGACGCTCCAGTAACAATTGCCACTTTATTTTCCAAACCCATACAGTTTTTATCCTCCTTAACTTTACCTCTAACAATTCAATTTAAAACCTAGCAATCCATATTAACCCTATTTATCTCCAATCATCGTACCATTCTATACTTATTTCATATTGGATGACAACCCCTTCTTTTGTTACAATATATGGACAAAATCGGGAACTATAGATACGGAATTAAAGAATTCACTAAGGACTGCCTTCGAGTTCGTACTAAGCGGAAAGTCTAAAGAACGGGAATTAGCCCTCAAACTGACTCCGCCTTTGGAAATACCAAGATGTTTTTGAGGGCTCCGTTCTTTAGACTTGAAGCGGACATGGATCACTTCCTGACGAACTCGACTAGCGGACGTGGGAATCTTTAATTCCGTCCATATACTCAAGATGGAGGGATATAAATGAACAGAAATCGGTCGGAAGAATTGTATCAGGAAGCTTTAGAATGCATCGTAGGAGGAGTAAACAGCCCCTCTCGCTCATTTAAGGCAGTTGGCGGTGGGGCCCCTGTTTTTATGAAAAAAGCGAAGGGAGCTTATTTTTGGGATGTAGACGGAAACCAGTATATTGATTATTTAGCAGCTTATGGCCCTATTATTACCGGACATGCCCATCCGCATATTACGGAAGCCATTTGTAAAGCAGCGGAAAATGGTACTCTTTATGGCACTCCCACACCTTTGGAAATCAAAATGGCCCGTCTTCTTAGAGAGGCAATCCCTTCAATGGAAAAAATTCGTTTTGTCAATTCTGGAACAGAGGCCGTCATGACCACCATTCGGGTGGCTAGGGCCTATACAGGAAGAGATAAAGTGATTAAATTTTCAGGATGCTACCACGGCCATTCTGATCTGGTCCTTGTGGCCGCCGGTTCAGGACCATCCACCATTGGCATTCCGGATAGTGCCGGGATTCCCCAGAGTATTGCCAATGAAGTGATTACCGTCCCCTTTAATCAATTAGAGCCTCTTTCTCAAGCTCTTGATAAATGGGGAAATGAGGTCGCCTGTATTCTGGTGGAACCTATTGTAGGAAACTTCGGGATTGTCATGCCGGAAGATCATTTTCTGTCTGAAATCAATCGTTTGGCCCACCAATACGGAGCATTGGTCATCTATGATGAAGTGATTACCGCATTTCGATTTACCTATGGAGGTGCTCAGAATTTACTCGGGGTTGAACCGGATTTAACTGCCCTTGGAAAAATTATAGGAGGAGGCCTTCCCATCGGGGCATATGGCGGAAGAAAAGACATTATGGAAAAAGTTGCTCCCCTTGGCCCTGCCTATCAGGCTGGTACGATGGCTGGAAATCCGGCTTCCATTTCAGCCGGTATTGCCTGTCTTGAAGTCCTGTCACAACCGGGAACCTATGAGTATCTCGATTCCCTTGGAAAACGCTTAGAAGAAGGAATTTGGGATGCGGCGAATAAATGTAATCAAACCATTCAGGTCAATCGCTTGAAGGGAGCACTTTCCCTATATTTTTCTGACCGTCCGGTCAAAAATTATGATGATGCCAAAGCATCCGATGGAAAAAAATTTGCACAATTTTTTCACCTGATGTTAAACCAAGGGGTTTGTCTTGCTCCATCCAAATATGAAGCTTGGTTTATCACCATAGCCCATACACCACAAGATATCGAACATACCATTGAAGCGGTTCAACATGCATTCCAACATTTAACTTAAAGGAAAACGAGCTCAACCTGCAGACCTGCAAATCTTAGTTCCATTCATATCGTCCAAAAGTTATTTCACGAATTAAACTGGTATTATGCACCAATATTGTTCGGTTTTTTTGCAGTCTCATTTTTTTGTCAAAAATTATTAATCATTAGAAATCAGTATAAAAACGCTTTCATTTGAATAATAACACAAATGGATATTGTGGTGGGTGAAAATTCGTGTTATTCTATAATTAATTTACTTTTTTGCACGTTAAAGGCCTATCGTATCCATTTGTTATTTTTATTGTTTTTTGCTGTTTGTTTCATTTATTTTGCATAAATATACAATATTGTTGCATTATTTCTTTTCCAACCTTTTACCGTTTATTTTCGTCTATTGCTCATATTGAATACTTTATATAGGAGGTGAGAGGTCAGCTTTACAACTGACCGAATTGCATGAAAAAAGGAAACATTAGCCGATTTAAAAATCTGCTGTCTGAAGAACATGATAGCTGTGGGATTGTCGCTATTATTGAAAAAAATAATAAACCCACCCATAAAAACGTTCTTAAAACCATTGATGCATTAATAAAAATGGAGCATCGTTCTGGGTTTATTGATGGAGAAGGAGATGGATGCGGAATTTTAACCGATATCCCCCGTTCTCTGTGGGCTCAATATTTAGCTCAAAACAACATCCCTGCAGAGCTTGCATATGAGAAGGGTTTTTCAGTTGCTCACATTTTTATTCCCCGTTCAGAAGATATCCCTCGGGTAAAAGAACAAATCAAAAATATGTTCGCTGATGCCAATTTTTCTATTCTTTTGGAAAGAACCGATGAAGTTAATTCCTCTGTTTTAGGGAAAAATGGTTCATCTGATGAACCAAGTTTTTGGCAGATTGCAGCAAAATGTGATAATACCAACGGAAAGTCAACAGAAAGTCACATCTTTGAACTTCATGTTGCCATCGAAGAAAAGTTTAATGTTCATGTGGCATCCTTTAGCAATCATTCTGTCATATATAAAGTGATGGGGGCAGCCAATATCCTTCCCCAATACTTCAATGATGTAAAGCGTCCTGAATTTCAATCGGCGGTTACTATTGGGCACAACCGTTATTCCACCAACACTTTGTCTAATTTCTTCAGGGTCCAACCTTTCTCTTTATTGGGACACAACGGGGAAATTAATACAATCAGCAAACTTCAGGATGAAGCAGCGATGTTAAACGTGCCCTTAGTTGAAGGTGGAAGCGATTCTCAAAATTTAAATAGAACCATTGAAACCTTCATTCACCGATATGGAATGACTCTATTTGAAGCTATGGAAATGGCATTCCCTCCAATTATAAATGAAATGAAAAATTTACGTCCTGAATTGCAGGATTTATATGTGTACTTAAGACAAACCTGGGGACATTTTTCACAGGGTCCTGCAGGAATTGTATCCCGCTATTCCAACGAATGCGTATTTAGTGTGGATGCCCTTGGTTTGCGCCCTCTTTGGATGCTGGAATGCGATGATTCCTATTATTTTTCTTCAGAACAAGGAATTATATCCGTCTATGATATGGTGAGTGAACCTAAGCCACTGGCTCCTGGCGAAAAAGTAGGAATTATTTTGAAAGAAAACGAAGTACAAGTCATCCACCATTCCGATCTGCAGAATCTTGTTCTTCAAAGAGTAAAAGAAAAGGTGGATTTTTCGGGGCTGGGATACCATATACAACCTCCAGTAGAAGTGGAGGTGGATGTCCAACATGATAAAATTGATGTCTCAAACCAAATGTACAGTGCATTCGGATGGGACAGGGAGCATATTCAATTGGCTGAACAAATGGCTTCCAACGGTGCAGAACCCATTCACTCCTTAGGCTATGACGGACCCCTGGCAGCCCTTTCTAACGAAAGACAAAATATTGCTGATTTTATAAAGGAAAGTGTAGCCGTCGTAACCAACCCTGCCATTGACCGTGACAGGGAAATGGAACACTTCTCCACCAGAGCCGTTCTTGGAAACAGGCCTCCTTTGATGGAAGAAATATCAGGTTCTGCTCGTAGATTGGAACTGTTGTCTCCTATTCTGCTTGAAGGTACAACCGGACAACAGGCTTCCAAGGAATTAAATACCTTAAGCTATGAACAGGTCCTCCATTTCTTCCAACAAAACGGAAATCAAATTGCCACTTTATCCACTCATTTTACAGATGAGTTGCCAATGAAAGAATCCTTGGAAAAAATGGCCCAGGATGCCATCGACGCCGTAGAAAACGGAGCAACCCTCCTCATTTTAGAGGATACGGGAGTTCACAGGAACGGAAAGTACTGGATTGACCCCCATCTTGCTGTATCCAAAGTGGATAAAGCATTGAAGGCAAAGGGAAAAGGAAATGGCAATCTGAGACGTCAAACCAGTATTCTTATCCGTTCGGGAGCAATCCGCAATCTGCATGACATTGTGATCATCCTTGGTTTGGGTGCAGATATTGTATCACCCTATCTCCTTTTTGCCACCGTGGAGGGAAAAGATGGGCTAAGATCGGTGAAAAACCTGTTTTCTGCCCTGAAAAAAGGAATGGAAAAAGTGATTTCAACCATCGGTATCCATGAATTAAGGGGATACAGCCGTTTATTTTCTGCCATTGGCCTTCATCAGGAAATTGCTGAAGTTCTGGACATTGTAAACTTCTGCGGGTCGGATCAATTGAGCAGGGATTGGAAGAAGCTTGAAGAGGACAGCCGCTTGCGCCATAAGGATTATCAGGATGAAGACTCGAAGCCGGCAAAAACATTCCATTTGTTCCCCCGTATTTGGAAATCAATTGGTCAATTAGCTCAGGGGATGATTTCATATCACGAATATAAGGAAAAATTGGATGAACAGGAGATCAACAATCCGATTTCTATCCGTCATTTGGCTGATATTAACTATGAGAAGCGTCAGAAGGAAACAGCGCCCCTTGACCTGTCCAAGGTAAATATTGGCGTAGGTCATCATTCTTTGCCGTTTATCATTAGTTCCATGTCTTTTGGGTCCCAAAATGAAATTGCTTTCCGTGCATACGCAGAAGCGGCAGACCAGCTTAACATGATCAGCTTAAACGGTGAGGGCGGAGAAATTAAAGATATGCTTGGCAAATACCCCAAAACAAGGGGTCAACAAATTGCCTCCGGCAGATTTGGCGTAAATATTGAATTATGCAACTCCACCAATCTTTTAGAAATTAAAATTGGTCAGGGGGCAAAACCGGGTGAAGGAGGACATCTTCCCGGATCAAAAGTAACGGAAAAAATCGCTGCAGCACGAAATGCTGTTCCCGGTTCGGATCTGATCTCTCCTTCTAACAACCATGATATTTACTCCATTGAGGATTTGGCCCAAATCATATATGAGATGAAAACCGCAAATCGGGAAGCTAAAGTAGCCGTGAAGGTACCCATTGTTCCTAATATTGGAACGATATCCGTAGGAATTGCCAAAGCTGGTGCAGACTTTATCAATTTGAGCGGATTTGACGGCGGAACGGGTGCTGCCAGAACTCATGCGATTCAGCATGTAGGACTACCCGTTGAAATTGGTGTGAAAGCAGCCCATAACGCTCTCATTGAAGCCGGGTTGCGTGACAAGGTGGAAATCTGGGCTGATGGAGGCGTAAAAAGCAGTTTAGATGTCATGAAATTAATTCTGCTTGGAGCTAATCGTGTCGGATTCGGTACTTTATCCATGATTGCCGTAGGTTGTACGACTTGCAGAGGGTGTCATCTGGATACCTGCCACGTAGGTATTGCAACACAAATTGATTCCATTGAAGAAGCCAAAGAAAAAGGACTTCGCCGATTCGTTCCGAGACAATTTGAACAGGCTGTTGAAAATTTAAAGACCCTCTTCACTGCATTTGGAGAAGAGCTGCGCCAAATCACAGCTAACTTGGGATTTGAGAATACCCAAGATCTTGTGGGAAGATCAGATTTGCTACATCAAGTTCGAGGATTGGACCAATTGGACCTGTCTGCCTTGCTTGAAGCAAAACCCTATGAGCCTGTCAATTTGGTATGGGCTGATAAAAAGGATACAGCAAGCTCAGCGGTTTTGGTGGCCGCAGGAGCAGAGCAATCGAACCAGAGCGGACCTGTTTATTATTCCACTGAAAGACCCATTACCCACACGTTTTCAAATGTCCTTGGAGATCAGAGGGTTCTGGCTAGCGATTATTCTGGAGCACGGGTAAAGCCCAGACTGGATGGCAGTTATAGGCAGCTTCCTTCTGTCCACCTCCATTTTGAAAACGGGTCTGTACCCGGAAATGGATTAGCCGCCTACCACGCAGATGGCATTCATGTCAGAGTAACTGGCGGAGCTCAAGACGGTGTAGGTAAGACAGGATTTGGCGGTCGGGTTAGTGTCATGAAAGCCATCAATAAGAATCAGCAATTTATTGATGGTTCCGTGGGCAAAGGCTTCTGCTACGGCGCCCAAAAGGGATTATATATCGTTCAAGGAAATGCGGATGCCAGGGCTGGAATTCGTTTATCAGGCGCCAGCGTTGTGATTGGAGGAGAAATTACTTCCCCCATTAATGATTCCCTGGGAGGCATTGGAGCGAGGGCAAATATTAAGGGCTTTGCCTTTGAATATATGACCAATGGCCGTGCTGTCGTTCTTGGGGATCCAGGCCCATGGATTTGTGCAGGGATGACTGGTGGTGTTGTTTATCTCCGTTATCAACCGAAACTAGGTTTAGACGAAGCTGCCATAAAAAGGAGAATTGCCAAGGGGGCAAAGGTGGCCGTCCGTCCTCTCAGTGAAAAAGGTGTGGCGGACATACAAGAGTTACTCACTGCTTACATCGAGGAATTAAAAGAAACTCACCAGTATGAAACTGCTGATAGAATTCAACAATTACTCGATGAACCTGAAAAGCATTTCCTTGAAATCATACCTACAAAAGAACAAGCCGATCCGTCCATCTCAACCGAATAATATCCATCGGAAATAAATAAACCATGTCAGATAGTTGGAATAAAAAGGGAATGTGATCATCTACACATTCCCTTCTTCTTTCATTCATAATAGAACTTTCACTTATCCAGT
The DNA here is from genome assembly GCF_021608135.1 of Microaerobacter geothermalis. NCBI lineage: Bacteria > Bacillati > Bacillota > Bacilli > Caryophanales > Bacillaceae > Microaerobacter > Microaerobacter geothermalis. The sequence continues at coordinate 38,924 of NZ_JAKIHL010000026.1, read as the reverse complement.
AGCCTTTTCACACAGCTTGTAAAGTTAATTGGCTTAATTTTCCGTGAACAAGCTGCAATTGTCTTTGAGCCAGTTTCCCCACCGCAGGGGAATGGGTCACCATAATGATGGTGTGTCCCTGCTTATGGAGTTCTTTGAATAACTCAATCACAATTTTTTCATTTGTTCCATCCAAATTTCCTGTTGGTTCATCGGCAAGGATAATCGCCGGATAATTAATTAACGCTCTAGCAATACAAACCCTTTGCTGCTCTCCGCCGGATAATTGAGAAGGAAGATGATAGGCTCTTTCCTTTAGGCCTACCCTTTCCAATGATTCAAGGGCTTCCTTTTCATCGGGTATACTGTGATAGTATTGGGCAAGCATGACATTCTCAACGGCTGTCAAGTAAGGAATCAAGTGAAACTGTTGAAATACCAGGCCAATTTTGTCCCGCCGCACCTCCGTCAGTTCCCTGGCGGTTAAGCGAGAGATCTCTGTTCCGTCAATCCATATGGAACCGGATGTAGGCTGATCCATACACCCAACCATGTTAAGGAAGGTGCTTTTCCCGGAACCTGAAGGTCCCATTACCGAAACCCATTCCCCCTTTTTAATATCCAAACTGATTTGATCCAAAGCCTTTACATTTCCATAATGTTTGCAAACCTCTTTCATTTGTACGATGCTCACTATACCATCCCTCCTTCTACTCACCCTTTAACACAACTGCAGGGTTAACCTGAGACAAACGTTTTAAAGGGATCCATGCCGCTCCCAAAACGATAATAAATGACAACAATAGAACAATCGGTAACGAATATAGCTGATAAGTCACTTCTGTCTGAAATACGGTGTTGGCAACCCATTGGGCGAAAAACCATCCCAATCCCCATCCCAACAAACTTCCCATACATGCTATCAATATGCTTTCACTTAAAAACTCCCTGGCAATGGCCTTTTCCGATGCCCCCAATGCCTTTTTCAGTCCAATCTCTTTTTTCCTTTCAGTTACCATGGCAATTAACGTAGAAAGCACACATAGGAAGGTTGAACCCAGGATCAGAACAACAATAAAGGTTACCAAGGAAATCATTTTAGCCAAAACCTTTCCCTCTGACTGGACAATTTGTTTAACAGGGGTTACATTTATCCCCTTGATTTTCCCTTCGATTTCCTTTACAACCTGATCCAGCACATTTTCATCTGCCACAATACTGTATAAGATATAGTGATATTTGTTGGACAGGTTCATTTGCTTTTGAAGTTCTGAAAGATTGATAAACATTTGTTCATCTTCCGTACCGCCCGTTGAAATCACTCCAACCACTTGATAAGAATCAGCCTCGTAATTCCCGTTTATTTTTATTTTTATCGAGTCACCTATGCGAATTCTTTCCGTTTCGGCTAAAGAAACACCAACCATCACCTGCCGGGGAGATAAACTATTTTCTTCTCCATCTACCCTCCAATATGGAGCAACTGAAAGCATCTGCCTCAGATTAATCCCAACGACATCTGTCTCTTTGCCATTGATTTCTCCCTTTCCATAAAGAATAGGAGAATATCCTATCAACTGTTGTGAAGGAATATACTGATTGGCCTGTTCCATTTGCTCCCTTGTTATAAAAGAATCGGTCTCAACGGATGGGGTTAGAATGACATTTGCACCATAACCTCTCATTTCCCTGCTCATATTTTCATCCAATCCCGAGTAGACACTGATCAGGCCGGCGACCACCAAATTGCCGATCGTGATTGCCAATAGTGCGATTAATACCCGGCTCTTTCTTCCGTTAAGGGAACGAAGAATCAATTTGAAGAACATTTTTCTTTTTTTCAAGATACTTCCCCCCTACCCGATATGAAGAACATCGGCTGGCTTTAACCGGGAAATGAAACGAAGGGCGGACAAACTTCCAATAACGACCACGAAGACTGAAATCACGAGGGTAATGGGCAAAACCAACCATTTAATAGTAATAAAGGATTGAAAAACCACCTGTCCCAGCCATTGCGCAAGGCCTAACCCCAATGAAAAACCTACCATGCCTGCAATCAATGCCAATAGTCCCGCTTCAACAAGGAACAAAGCCACAATATTTCCGTTACTAGCACCTAATGCCTTCATTAAGCCGATTTCACGCTGTCTTTCCAACACCTTAGTCATCATCAAATTGGATATTCCCAATGCTGCACTGGCCAAAGCTGCCAAGGAAAATGCAAACATTAGCTTCTCTACTTTTTTCATAATATTCCCTTCCGAGTCAGAAATTTGCCTGATGGCTTTGGCATCCGTACCCGGAATCACTTCCTCAATCTGATAAGCAATGGCACCTACAAATGCCGTACAATACCATGTTTCATAATCCGCTTCACTTAGAAGGGCTGGGTTCTTCTCTGCCCTTTCTGCCAGCTCCGTATCCGGTACAGTCAGGGCACTTACTTCCAACTCTTCCACCTTTCCAGGTAGCTTTAGAAAATCCTGCATTTGCTCCAATGAAATAAATACTTGCTCTTCTTCTTCTCCTCCCCCTGAGATAATTCCATCAATCATGAAAGATTTTTCAAGAGATTTCTCAGAGGACTCCGCTGAAAGGGTTAATATTAAGGAGTCTCCCGTTTTTAAATTCATTTCTTTGGCCAACCTCTTCCCAACCAAGATTCCATTAGGGTTGGTTTGCTCACTGGGCCATCTCCCATCAATTTCCCACCACTTTTTTAAATCCTTTATTCCCGTGACCATGATTTCTCCGGTGGGAAGAGATAATTCCTTTTGAAACCAGGTTCCCACAGCCTTGATTTTTCTACCCGTTCCCACTTCCGTTAATTCACCTGACAGATAAGGAGAAAATCCCAAAATATTATTGGTCCAAAAAATCGTTTTAATGTTCCCTATGTATTGTTCTTCGATATATCTCCCTAATTTCGCTGATCGTTGATCCTCGCTGATTCCAGCCTGAACAGCAGGAACCACCCGAATATTGGCTCCATAGCTTTTTAATTCCCGATTCATTTTGTCGCCTATATCAAAGGAGACCGTTAATATAGCGGTAATCAAGGCAGCAGCAAAAAGAATGGTGGCAAAAATCAGCATTTTCTCCTTTATCCCTTGGGAATATAGCTGTTTCATCATTCGAAAAAACATCTTTCTACTGCCTCCTTATTTAAAAAATCCCATTTTTTCTTCAAGGTCTGCTGCCGCAATAATCAAATTCCCATCCTTTAATTGGCTGGGCAGAGGCAGGGGATTACATCCTCCGTTGAACCCGATGGTTCTGATGTTAATAATCGAATTGCACTTGATACAGATCACATTGTCACCATCCTGGTAGTATCCAGTTTGACCGCAGATTTGACAATAATCAAATCCTACCCCATAAACATTTTGCTCTCCCTTTCGAATGACAAGAAATCGAACATATTTCCCATCCTGATTGGTATAACGGTAGCGATGCAGCTTTCCATCCCCTATCTCTTCCATATTGAGATAGACATAGCCGTCAGCAGCAGGAATTACCTCTTTCGCATCGGAGACATCCGGCTTCTTCGCCGAAATCATCTGGTGGCCAAAAAATACAGAACCAACAAGAATCAGAATCAAACTATAGCTCCACATCCATCTCCTGTGTCTTATGAGAATCGCCCTCACCTTTCTTTTTTCTGCTGGATTTTTTCCCTCAAAAGATACTCTTCTTAGCGGATGCTTTACATACCAGGACCCAGCAAGCTGAAAAATCACCAATATGAGGTACACATAAAAATAATTTGGACTGACCTGATTAATCCATGGGGCTAAAATCCTTACTGCTTGTTTGGTGATGGGTAAAAATCCGAGAAGAAAAACCAACTGCACCAGAGTCATGATTTCTTTAACCAGAAAAAGTCCAAGAATAATGGATGACCACCATTGAAACCAGGAATTGGACATCACGTGCAAGCTTCTTTGGATGGCCAAAAGGACAAATCCAAGCAAGAAAATGGCAATATAACCGATCATCACTTCCAATGCTGTTTCGGTACTCCAGAAGCCCTCGATTCTGTACGATTTATAGGGCCCAAGCCAAAGAGTATCCCCATATCGAACAATCAGGATAAACAAGAGGGATATAACGATGATTTTCCCATATCGTCTTGATTTTTCCGGCTTCATCCACAGTAAAATGATGAAAAACCCGGCAAAAGGAATGGTAGCTAGGGTGAACCCGGCTTCCATCCACTCTCTATTGCCTTTGGTAACGAAGAAGAACAATAAAAAGGCCAGGAAGGAGCCAATAGTTGTTATTCCAACGACTGCATAGGTACTGATCTCACCTTTCAGACGTTTAAACCAGAAAAATAAGATCCCTAATGCGACTGTCGGAAAAAACAAATCTTCTACGATATGCACAAAGACTTCAAGCATATGAATGACTCCCTTTCATTACCACTGTCTTCCTAAATAAGGAAAAGTCCATTCCACTGTAATCGGTTCATCCCAGAACCGGCCCTCCACCCCAGTTTCTTTATCCACATGGAGCACTAGGCCCTGTTCCTGGGGACGGGAGATGGTAAAGGTAAGTTTATATTCTCCGGTACCTGACATTTTCACATTGGCGCCATAGTGAGGGCCATCGGCTGCATTCATCGGCATAAAGCTTCCTTCGGTCACCTCTTTTGTATCTACATTTTCCAAACGATAATCAATGGTAAGATAAGGGACCCATTCTCCAAAGCCGAATCCATTGGGATTATCCTTTAACGCATGAATGTCTGCTTCCAAATGAACATCTGCTGTGTCAGGCCCTAACCCGGCATTATCCTTCGGCTCCATGACCACCGGCTGGAAATAAACAGCCGAAATCTTCATTCCTTGCTTTTCTATCTCATCCCCAATCGGAAATTCTCGAAATCCGCTACGTCCCTTTTGATTCGTTTGGCCATCGGATTGTTCCGTAGAAGTGGATTGATCTGATGATAAAGAACATCCGGCCAAAAGAACAATGATCGCCAGGATGAAGAATAATGGTTTTTTCATATGTAAAATCCCCTCCAATGTGAATTCTTCATTTTAGTCAGTTTCCTTTACGGCCTATCTACCATTGACGCGGCAGGTAAGGAAATTCCCACTCCACTTCAATGGGTTCCTGCCAAAAACGTCCCTCTACACCTGTTTCAGGATCGGTATGAAGCAAATACCCCTGCTTTTCCGGTGAATAAATCATAAAGGTTAATTTGTAATTGCCTGCCCCAGCCATCTTGATATTGCTGCCATAATGGGGACCATCACTGGCGATCATCGGCATCAAGGTTCCTTCTATCTTTTCTCCGTTATCCATATTTTCCAGACGATATTGTACTGACAAATAAGGAATCCATTCCCCAAATCCAAAGCCTGTTGGATTTCCCTTTAGCGCATGGATATCTGCTTCCAGATGAATATCCGCTTCCTCCGGGGAAAGACCAGCATTATCCTTCGGCTCCATTTCTACAGGCTGAAAATAAACAGCCGCGATTTTCATATATTCAACTTCCTGTTCTTCTCCGATCGGGACTTCCTCAAAGGCAAAAATCACCGGAACCACCGGAATTAGTACCATCATCATTAATACAAATAAAGTAGTAGCTTTTCTAAACATCTACATCCTTCCTCCTTCTTTAAACTACGATGCGCTTCTTAACTCCTTCTTCTACGACTGATATCCCCTATTCACCTTTTTACGAACCATCATCCACAGTAATGGAATGATGGCGGCCAACAAGAGAATCGCTTGTAGCGATAAGCTCTCCCAAGTAGGATAAATTCCCAACCAACCAATGATGGGAAAACCATTGAGCGATGTTTCCGAAATCCATCCTGCGGCTTGAAGCTCAACAATTCCTCCCCCTGCAAAAATAAAGGCTAAAAGATACATCAGGGCACCTGTCCCTAAAAACAAGGGTTTAATCGGCAAATGGATGCTGGTGTACCTCACTGCGTAAAAGAGTCCAAAGAGGAGAATTGCGCCGATTAAGATCCCAAACCCAATCATCCCATATTCACCAGGTTCGGCTCCTGCCATCAGAGCTGAGTAGAACAGTACCGTTTCAGCTCCTTCCCGGTAGACAGCCAGAAAAGCCGCTGCCCAAAGAGCAATCGTGCTTCCCCTGCTTAAAGAATCATGTACCTTTTTTTGAATATAACGCTGCCATCGATCCCCTTGAACTTTGCTTACCAGCCAATAGCTCACCCAAAAAAGAACCACAACGGCAACAAGCATCGTAATCCCTTCCAAAGCCTCTTGGCTCTGACCGCTTATTTCAAAGAAATATTTAATAGATAAGGCGGTTGCCAAGCTGGCAATGATGGCAGTGATCGCACTGGAATAAATGACTTTCACCTTATCTTCATTGCCAGATTTTAGCAGGTATCCGATCAACGCTCCAATTAAGAGAATCGCTTCAAAACCTTCCCTTAGAATAATCGATAAAGAATAGAGAAAAACTCCCAATAACCCACCTTCACTTCGAGTTAAAACGGCTGCATCCTGACGTAACATCTCGTTTAACTCATTCATTACCGCCACAATCTCAGATGAAGGTGCCCCTTTATCCATGAGCTTCTTAATTTCACTAAAACGATCCTCTAGTTCAAAGGCCCTTTTCGCAGATATGTTTATCCGAACGGCCTTTTCCATCTCATCTCCCTCAAAGGGACCGAAATAAGCGTCATTTACCTTGTTTTTCCCTTCAGTCACATTCCCCTGCTCATAGAAGATCAAGGCCTCATCCAGAATCCCGCTAATTTCATCCACCACTTGATTCCAAGAAGCTGCTGCAAAGGCCTGGCTAGGGATGATAAATACAGTAAGTAGAACAATCGTGAATGCCAACCTTTTCAACAAAAATCTCCCTCCCCTTGTATAATTGATAATGATTATCATTACTGAGCAAAAAATAAATTCCTGCATATGACAGAAATCGATAATGATTCTCATTATTCAGGCTACCAAACATTTGTTGAAAAGATTTAGGGTAAATATAGAATTTTTTTAGAATACCCGTGACAACTTTGTGTCAAATTCATTCACTGACACTTTTCTAAAATATACCCGATACCCCATACGGTTTTTATCACTTGCTGCCCGGTATTTTCCGATAATTTTTCCCTTAAAGTGTGAATATAGCTGTCAATGCTTCGGGGATTTCCATCAAAATCAATTCCCCATACTTCTTCAATTAACTGTTCTCTTGTTACCACACGTCCGCAGTTTTTCATAAAATAGGATAAAATATCAAACTCTTTATTGGTAACCTTTACTTCCCTTCCCCGTACCCAAACTTTATGCTGATTGGGACACAATTGAATATCTCCCACTCTCTCCATTCCCCCAAGGGGAATCTGTTTAAAACTTCCTTCTAACCTGCGCCGGATGGACCGAATTCTTAAAATCACTTCCCTTGGGGATACGGGTTTTACCAAATAATCATCTGCCCCTAGTTCTAATCCCAAAATTCGGTCCGAAGATGAACCCCTCTCGGTAATTATGATAATGGGTACCGAAGAAATATTTCTGATTTCTTCACATAAATACCATCCATCCAGACCTGGGATATCAATCTCAAGAATCACCAAATCCCAATTTTCATTTATAAAAGTTTCCAACCCCTTGGCACCGTTGGATATTCCCTTTGTTTCATAACCTTCCTTCTCCAAATAGGCAATTAATGAGTTTCGATGGCTCTCATCCGGATCAATGATCAATATTTTTTTCATGACTTCGTCCCTCCAAATGTTGAACCCGGTACAGTCGGGAATAGATACCTTCCTTTATCATCAATTCTTCATGGGTTCCCTGTTCCTTGATCTCCCCATCCTCAACCACAACGATTAAATCGGCATGGGTGATAGTAGATAAACGATGGGCAACAATAATGGCCGTTCGATCCTTTGCCAATGTTTCCAAGGATTGCTGGATTAATTGCTCAGATTCCAAATCAAGGGCAGAAGTTGCTTCGTCCAAGATAAGAATAGGCGGATTTTTCAAAAAAACCCGGGCAATGGCCAATCGCTGTTTTTGCCCGCCTGACAATTTTACACCACGTTCCCCGATTTCAGTATCATATCCTTGGGGCAGTTCCCGAATAAAAACATCGGCATTGGCTGCTTTTGCTGCGGCAATCACTTCATCCATCGAAGCTTCCGGCTTTCCCATCAAAATATTTTCCTTTACCGAACCACTAAATAAAATATTATCCTGTAAAACCATTCCGATCTGCTTTCGCAAATCCTTCAACCGAACATCCCGAATGTCTATCCCGTCAATGAATACTTGCCCAGATGTCACATCGTAGAAACGTGGAATCAAGCTGATAATGGAAGATTTTCCACCACCGCTCATTCCTACCAAGGCTACCTTTTTTCCAGGATAAACATGGAGATTAATATTTTTTAGGACTAGCTCTCCCGTATCCCTATACCGAAAATTCACATTTTGGAAAACCACTTCCCCTTTACTCGTAGTTAATTCCCTTGCCTTGGGGTTATCTACAATGTCATAAGATTCGTCAATGAATTCAAAAACCCTGTCCATGGAAGCAATAGATTGGGTTAAGGTTGTTGATGAGTTAACTAATCTCCTTAAGGGATTATATATTCTCTCCATGTAAGCATAGAAGGCTATCATTTCTCCTACTGTCAAATTTCCGCCTATGACTTGATATGCTGCATATCCTATAACAGCAAGGGGTGCAATATCCGTGACGGTATTCACCACCGCAAAGGTTTTGGCATTCCAATCGGTATGATCAATGGCTTTCTGAAGAAAATGACGGTTTTTCTTATCAAAAAGCTTCTGTTCATGTTCTTCGATGCCAAAGCTGCGAATGACTGACATTCCCTGAACACGCTCATGAAGATGTCCCTGCATTTCGGCCAATGCCTGGGATCGTGCCCTGGTTAACGACCTTAGTTTTTTATAAAAATATTTAACGGCTGCTCCATAAAAAGGAAAAACAGAAACAGCCACCAATGTCAGCTTAAAGTCCATGAACAACATAATTCCAATAGCCATGAACAGAGTAATCATATCCAACCAAATATTCATTAAACCTGTGATCACAAAGTTCTTCGTCTGTTCCACATCGTTAATCACTCTGGAAATGATTTCCCCTACTTTGTGATTATTATAATAGCGGAGGGAAAGCTTTTGGATATGTGAAAACATCAAATTCCTGATGTCAAACAAAATTTTATTGGCTGTCCATTGGGCAAAATATTGCCTATAATACTCAACTGGCCCTCTAATAATCGTGAATAAAAAAAACATTGCAGCCATGATCCACAATAATTGCCTATATTTTTCTTCCGCAGGGATGTCGGCCATGATCAAGTCATCCACGATAAACTTGATCAGTAAGGGAAGAGTGAGCGGGATCCCAAATTTGATAATCCCAATAATAATTGTACCCACTACCATCTTCCAGTACGGTTTGACAAAGCGTAAATACCGATAGATAACCTCCATGTTTTCCTCCCCCTTGCTGTAACAACCCCTGCCTAACTTCTATAATGTGTGGAACTTAAGATTCACACGTCCGCTAGTCAAGTTCGAACTTAGATGTTATTAAAGTCCTCTTCAAGACTAAAGAATTTGCTCAGGCTCAGCATAATCTGATGGATGGGCGGTAAGAAAACTCCTTACGAAATCGATAAGGAGCTTACTCTCTTTGATTATGTATCGCATATTGTATGTACCGTTCATACCATTCATCAACAAAACCAGAAGCAAACGGTCCCTTTCTTTGTTGAATCAGCATCATCAGTTGGTCTACAGCATGTAATACTTTTTTCACAATGTCATCGGGATAATTCATCTCTGCTCGATGTCTTTCAAATTCATCCTCATCCAAAAGCTGGATGGAGCCATCGGGATATACTTTTATATCCAAATCGTAATCAATATAGAATAACACCCCGTTTTTCCATTTAGCAGGCGATCCAATATTGCAATAATAATAAACTCCGTCATTCCGGATCATAGCAATGGTATTAAACCAATTCTCGTAACTAAAGGTACATATGGCCGGTTCACGGGTTACCCATTCTCTTCCATCCGATTCTGTGACGATAACCTGATCATTCCCTCCACACAAATGACTCCTTCCCCTTTGAAGAAGAATGGTTTCATTCCATGATCGATGGAACTGACCCGAATGTTTATAACTTTCTATACGAAAAGATTGCCCTACTTTAGGAAGGGTCATCAAATGAACCCCCCTTTGGTTTTTGGTGGGTTACCATATTCTCTATATCAGTGATAAATATTGGAATATTGGGTGTTTTACCATGAAGATAGGGGGATAGTTTGGAATAGCTCACTTGTTTATTAGGATCTCCATCAATAATAGGAAGATCAGAATGCTCCTTCATATATTCATCTACTGCCTGCTGAACTAGATCGAGATTTGCAGGAATTTCTGGTTCTTCAAAAATCTCATAGGTTGCCCTTGACATATAAAAGGTTTTCTTGGGTATCCCATTTAAAAAAGGGGCCAGCAAATTCATATCTATCTTATTGTCTTCCATAATTAAAACCGTAAGAGAAACCCCTTTAGGCAGAGATTTATAATATTCATGAATGGCTTTTTTTATCTCGAGAGCCGTTACCTCTATTTCCGGCCAATGCTTTTTTTCAGCCTTCATTCTTTTTTTATTTTTTCTTTTAAACACCTTTTTCACCCCATTACAATTTCTTAGACAGGGTAATGTAATGTTCAATTTCGTATCCTAACTCCTGATAAAATGGAATGACCTTTTCATTATCTTGGTTTACCATGATAAAAACCCTGCTAGCTCCTTTTTCCTCAAACCTCTTTTCCAAGGCCTTGACCAATTGAGTTCCAATTCCCTTTTTTTGATACTCCGGGTCTACGGCTAACCGATAAAAATAAGCCCTGGTACCATCAATCGTTCCAACAATGACTCCAACCACCCTATCATGATCCTCAGCTATTAAAACCAATTCACTATCCCAGGCCAATTGTTTTGCCAATGCATCCAAGGACTCGGTTTCAGTTTGTTCCAATCCGGTTTCTTTCCAAATGGATGTAATCTCAGCGTAATCCCCCAAACGAAAGGAACGGATATTCATCCCAAAAACCCCCCTATCTCTCATCTTTCTTTATTCTCTATGAAAAAAGCCCACATCTTTCCATGTGGGTAATCTCTCTATCTAACCTACATTTTATCCTTTTTTAAACCTATTTACAATGAATCAGGAAATCTATTCCGATACAAACTGTGTTATAATAGTCAGGTCAAACATTTTGGTATATAGGCGGAACTAAACATCCATGACCCTACGGGTCACAAATTGATATGAAAAGGTATTTTCATATCAAAGAATTCACTAAGGACAGCCTTCGAGTTCGTACTCAGCGTAGAGACTAAAGAACAGAAATTTGCCCTCAAACTGACTCCATCTTTGAAATGACCAGATGTTTTTGAAAGCACTGTTCTTTAGTCTTGAAGCGGACTTGAATACTTCTTCGACGAACTCGACTAGCGGACGTGTGAATCTTAAGTTCACTTCTATAGAAATAAAGAAGACTCACCGAAGAAAATGTCGGGGATTGGGGAGAACGAAGGATGTCTGCGTTGTTTAAAAAAGGATTAAAGGCAGGATTTCCTATCTGTATTGGGTATTTCCCTATTGCCGTAACCTTTGGCGTTCTTGCTTCTCAAACCGGTCTTAATCTTTTGGAAGCAACGGGAATGTCTATCTGGGTTTTTGCCGGCGCCAGCCAGTTTATATCTCTACAGCTCATTCAGGGGGGCACCGGTATTTTGGAAATCATCATTGCCACGTTTATTATTAATCTTAGGCATGTATTAATGAGCACAACCCTTTCCCAAAGGGTCCAGATGAGCAAAAAAATGGCTGCTCTCAGTTCTTTTGGAATTACCGATGAAACCTTTGTCGTAGCAACCGTAGGATCTGAAGAGGAGAAATCATTTAACGGAATAGTTCCAACCTCTTATTTTATCGGAATCGCTCTTATCTCCTATCTCGGATGGGTCTCGGGAACATTCATCGGTGCATTATTTGCCGAATTGATTCCGCCTGCCATTGCCAACAGCATGGGAATCGGTTTGTATTCTATGTTTATCGCTCTTCTTACTCCATCATTAAAGAAATCGAAAAAAATTGTTTTAATTTCTTCTTTCAGTGCCATCACGGCAACCATTGCAGTATATGTCTTAAATTGGTCCAGCGGTTGGGCCATTGTTGCTGCAACGATGTTGGGTGCGTTGCTGGGAACGTTAATACCTGAGACACAGAAAAAAAAGTGAGGGGTCTGATTAATGGAGATACTGTTTCTGATTTTTGGTATGTTTGCCGTTACCTATATACCGAGAATGCTGCCAATGGTCATCGGATCAGGGATTCATTTTCCCCATTGGCTAAATCAATGGCTTCAATATGTGCCCTACGCTGCTCTGGGTGCTCTGATTTTCCCGGGAATCCTAACCGTAAATCCAGATAAACCTTGGATCGGACTATTAGGCGGCGCCCTTTCATTCCTGTTGGCTTACATCCAAAAAAATATTATTCTCGTTGTCCTAGGCTCTATTTTAGGTGTGATGGGACTTCAACAGATGTTATAAAAAATGCTCAAACCAATTAAGCCAATAATGAAATTCCTCCGTCCACCACGATGGTTTGACCTCTGATCATATTTGCCTGATCAGAAAGCAGGAATAACACGGCTTGAGCAATATCTTCCGGTTGAACCATCCGACCTGCCGGAGTCTTTTCCGAGGCTTCTTTTAACAACTCCTCTCGATTGGAGAAATGCTGAAGGGCTTCGGTATCTACCACACCGCCGGAAACCGCATTACAAATAATCCCTTTAGGAGCCAACTCTACAGCCAGGTACCGGGTTAAGGCTTCAAGGGCTGCCTTTGAAACCCCTACTAAAGTATAATTTTCAATAACCCGGATTGATCCCAAACTGCTAATGCTTACAATCTTCCCTCCACCGTTTCTTTCCATTAACTTGGCCCCTTCCTGGGCACAAAAAAGCAAAGCTTTGCTATTGATATCCATCGTCCAGTCCCAATGGTTATCTTTCAGTTCCATTAACGGTTTAATCACCCCAGAGGCAGCATTATTAATAAAAAAGTCCAAACGGCCAAATACTTTATCCACTTCCTCAAATAGATCAGTAATTTTATCCCTTTCTCCAATGTTTGCTTTTACCAAATGGACCTGAACTCCCTTTTTTTCGAGCTGTTCCTTCGTTTCTTCGGCTTTCGAACGATTTCTAAAATAGTTTAATACTAAATGACACCCTTGATCTGCTAATTTTTCGGCAATGGAACGGCCGATTCCCCGAGTTCCTCCAGTAATGACCGCTACCTTTCCTTGAAAAGACATCAAAAATCACTCCTTATAGAAATTAATACCTGGTCCTAATATAACATACTAATCTATTGAACTAAAGTGAATGCTCCATATAAACTAAGTCTTCTTTCTAACGAAAAAAGTAGCTGTTCCTATCGCAATATCCTTCCCATCAACATCCCTCACAATGGCCATTGCGACAGATATAGTTTTTCCCCTTTTTACCAAGCTGGCTTCGGCAAAAAGGTCTTTATCCCTTGTGGAAGATAAATAGTTCACCTTCATTTCGATGGTCACTGTCTCTTCATGTTGCTTTAATGTACAGGTCATTAAGCTAGCAATCGCGGAATCAATGAGTGTGGCAATGGCTCCCCCATGGACAAAGCCATAGGGTTGGGTTAACCCCTGATGGACAGGCAGTTTCAAAACAACCCGTTCATCATTTGTTTCAATTATTTGAAGATTCAACAACTCCCAAAAGGGAGATTTCATTCGTTTATTCAGTTCAGCAATATCCATCTTTCTTCTCCTTTCAAAAGGATTGTTCACACACAAATATCATCGCACCAAAAAAATCCTTTACTTTTTTTCCTCCATTGCTATAATAAACCATGTAATAGATTATACAAAATAGTTAGCAGGTTCGTTTCCTTTGTTTGTCCTGTTCTCGTTATACATTGACCGTAGAAACTGATCCTGCGGTCTTTTCTTTTTTCAGTAACGGGATAAACATCTATTGATGTTTATAAGATGAATCAATCCCACATAATTAAAATTTGTTGTAATTAATATTGATTTTAAATAGGGTCTATAGCATAATGAATAAAGAAGGTATTATTTCACCCAAACACAGCAAAACAGCGGCGATCATATTTGCCGCTGTTTTGTTTTTGTTCTAATCATTATTTTCTGTACGGAACCAAGCTTATTGCAATTTTTTGCAAATTTTCCCATGAGAAACCGAAAAAGGGTATTGATTCAGCTGATGAATAGATACCCATTTGCCCCGTCCTTCCCTTTTATCTAGTTCTTCACATACATATTGGTATACTTCAATATGCCATTTTACATGTGAAAAGGTGTGAGTAACCGTCATCAAGTATTTTTCAGGTCTGGCCTTTACGCCAAAGGTTTTCCAAATATATTTGGTAAATTGAAAAATCTCATTTGCTGGCTCATTGCATTCTATCTGAGGAAATTCCCATAATCCTTTTAAAAGCCCGTCATTTTCCCTTTTGTCAATCAATACCTCTTCCCCTTTAACAATAACCCCGCAAATGAGGGTGACAGGAACAGGAGGTTTCTTTTTGCCCTTTATTGGCAACCTTCCATGTTCTCCTTTTTCTCTTCCCCTGCAAAGGGAAACAACAGGACAAGATAGACAGGACGGCGATTTGGGTGTACAAATTAGTGCGCCAAGTTCCATCATCGCTTGATTAAAAAAGGATGGATTGGAAGGAGAAATGATTTTCCTTGCCAAATCCTCAAACAATTTCTTTGTTTTCATTGTTTGAACATCATCTTTTATATATAAAATCCTGGACAGCACTCTCATGACATTTCCATCTACCGCCGGTACTGGCTTCCCATAGGCAATGCTTAAGATGGCGCCCGCCGTATAGGAGCCTATCCCTTTTAGTTTTCTTATCTCTTCTTCTGAGTCTGGAACCTGTCCCCCATATCTCTCCTTTACTTCTTTTACTGCTTCATGAAGATGGCGAACCCTGGAGTAATACCCTAAACCCTCCCATTCCTTCAAGACTTCGTCTTGGCTTGCCTCTGCCAAGTCATTTAGGGTAGGAAATCGGTTTAAGAAACGTAGATAGTAAGGAATGACCGTATCCACCCTTGTCTGCTGGAGCATGATTTCCGAAACCCAAATTTTATAAGGATCCCTATCCTTTCTCCACGGTAAATCCCTTTGGTCCCTTTCAAACCACTTTAACAGCTTTTCCTGAAATTCTTCCACAGGAAAATGCTCCAAGATCTCTGATACCCTTTGTTTTTCCATGATGTAACCCCTTAGCAACTACGGTTTATTTCGCCTTCTGGCCAAAAAGTTATCAATGAACAGTCCGATCCCTGCTCCGTAAAAAGGAAAGGCAAATTTTAATCCCGTGCTGATGTCCGGGAGAAATGACAGGCCGACACCAATAATAAAACCTAACAGCATATAGCGTAGTCTATTCTTTCCCATGAAACAAATCCCTTTCTTATGGTATAGTGCTTACTCTACATTACCACAATTATATTATGATTTATCCCCTTTGAATCAAAAAATTCCCGCCAGTTGCTATCGGCAGGAATTTTTTGATTCATTTATGGATTCGTTTCATCGAATACTATCCGCGGGCCTTAGCGTAACGCTTGCTCACTTCATCCCAATTAACAACATTCCAAAAGGCGGAAATATAATCGGGTCGCTTATTTTGATACTTTAAGTAGTAAGCATGTTCCCAAACATCCAATCCTAAGATGGGAGTATTCCCTTCCATCAATGGGCTGTCTTGGTTGGGCGTGCTGGTAACCGCGAGGTTTCCGCTTTTGTCAACAACAAGCCACGCCCACCCACTGCCAAAACGGGTGGCAGCAGCCTTGGAAAAGTCCTCTTTAAACTTGTCAAAGCTGCCAAAGGTACTGTTGATGGCATCTGCCAAATCGCCGCTTGGTGCTCCTCCACCATTGGGACTCATCACTTCCCAGAATAAAGAGTGGTTCGCATGTCCTCCGCCATTATTCCTGACTGCAGTCCGAATATGTTCTGGTACGCTGTTTAAATCACTAATGAGATCTTCAATGCTTTTATTCTGTAATTCTTCATGTCCTTCCAATGCAGCGTTTAGATTATTTACATAAGTTGCATGGTGACGATCATGGTGAATCTCCATGGTCTGAGCATCAATGTGGGGCTCTAAAGCATCAAATGAATAAGGTAAGGGTGGTAATTGAAATTTTGCCATTTAAAAAACCTCCTTAAAATATATAGCCATCCTAAACATGGATGATAAATTGGCAAATAATAACTCTACAATAATTATTATAATATAATAATAAATAAAATCAATACTTTTGTTTGAAAAGTTTTGTCCTGCGTTTTTCTTTTTGTACTATTCCCTCCTGATCAAAAAATAAACATGAGAAACACTTGGCATTCGCAAAAATACGCATCGAAAAAATCAGGATCATGAAAACAATAAAAAACTTGGCGAATCGCCAAGTGATTGGATGCCGGTTAATTACCCAATATGATGTTTATGGAGCCAAAGTATTCCTGATTTAATAACACGGGGAATTGGACCAAGCACAGCGGTATCATTAATTAACCCAAATCCCCTTTTCTTACCCAAATATCCGAGTACACCCTTTAGTTTAATTGGCTCTGGTCGATATTCCTGTCCTGTCCAAACTGAGGTAAAGTAGTGGGCCAATTGCTTACCATGTATATTAGCCAACTGAGCACTAGGGGCAAATGCTGAGCTGGCGCAGTCTCCAATGACAAAAATATTTTCCCTATAAGGAAGTTCGTAGTTCTCCTTGACGGTTAATCTACCAATGCGATCCGGTCCGCTGTAAGGAATTAGAGGTGAAATAATCGGATTTGCTTTAATTCCGGCAGCCCATATGCACACGTCAAATTGTATAGGCTGGTCTTCAAATTGAAAATGAACCTTATTTTGCTCGATTAATCTTACTCGTATATTCGTGAATATTTCTATCTCTAACTCTTCAAGATAATCTTGAACATATTCCTGTATTTTTCTTGGCAAAGTGGGTAGAATTGATGGTCCTTGCTCTAAAAGTGTTATGTTTATGTCAGGTCTTAATTCCCTCAATTCACAACAAAACTCAATACCTGTTAATCCTGCGCCGATAATCACTACCGATTGATTGGGTTTTAACCGTTTAATTTTCTCCCTGGTGTTAAGGGCCTTCTGATAAGTTTGAATGCTTTCCGTGAATTCTTCAGCCCACGGAACCTGAAAATAATTGTCCACACATCCCAATGCAACGATTAATTTCTGGTAAGGAAATGTTCCGTTTCTGCAAATCACTTGTTGATTCATAACTTGAATCTCTTCAACTTCATCAGTAATATATATGATTTGTGGATGCTCTGGAAAAGAGGTGATCACATCTTTGTCCACCATTGAACCTGCAGCTAAAGCATAATATTCCGGTTTAATGGTATGAAAGGGCAAACGGTCAATGACCGTTATTTCAACATACCTAGGTATATCGGGCAGGATATTCTGTAAAAAAGACATCCCACCATACCCCGTACCAAGTAAAAGAATCTGCTCTTTCATCCTATCCCCCTCACTCTCACTTCCTGCTGGTATCATCATACTCTGCAATGGTTATTCGCACAACTGTTATGTGAAAAGAGTCACAATTTGTTCAAGATTATTTAAAATCAGTCATCTGTTTATTCCATACATTTTTTGTCACTGTTCAACATTTTATGATATTATAAATATTGTTGTAATGATCATTCGTCAAGTCCCAATTTATATAAATTTTTTGGAAAGAGATGAATAAATATTATGCTAAAGAAATCTTCCCAAAGAAAAGCAAGCATTTCCTTAAAATTATCAGAATTTGACATGCCTCCTATGCAAGACGTACTGATTATCGGCAAAAAAGCTCCAATTGGGCCAGAAGCTGCCAGAAGAATGGCTGAGGCTCTATCACCTGAACAGTTTGATCTGATTCAAGTAGAACATCCCCGAATTGAAGCCATTCTTATTCGCAAATCATTGAAAGATATTTTAAGTGCAGAATTAATTACAAAAATAATCCTTGAAGAAGCCGAAAGTATTACTTCAGATCATATGGTTTTACGTTCGGAGATGAAAATATCCATATCTGTTCAAAGGGAAGTGGAGTTAAATTGATTGTATCCGATGTAATGGAAAAAAACATACATAGTGTTTCACCGGATAAGAGCGTTCGTTATGCATCAGAAAAGATGACTTCTCTCAGAATTGGGTCCCTGCTGGTAATGGATCAAGGGAAACTGGTAGGAATCATTACATCGAGGGATATTAGATTAACCCATCCTAACCGGCTGGTCGCTGATGCAATGACAAAACAGGTGATCACCGTTCCTTATACAGCGACGATCTGGGAAGCCAATGAATTGATGAAAAAGTTTCAAATAGAGAGGATTCCTGTGGTAACCGAAGATATGTGTGTTGGAATCATTACAAAAGGGAATCTACAAGAATTAATTGGGAAAAGCACAGATCTTTTAACCGGGGTTTACAAAAGTTCTTACATCGAATATATTGGAGAACGCCTCCTGAAAGAAAAACAACTGTTTAATCTGTTATTCATTGATTTGGATCAATTCGGGTTAATTAACAAACTATACGGGCATCCCTTTGGAAACGATGTTCTACGTACTTTTGTAAACAAGCTTCAACTTTTTCTTAAAAACGAGGACTATCTTTGTCGATATGCAGGAGATGAATTTATTATCATCACAAGAAGAAATAAGGAAGATACAATGGAATTGGTCAGACAAGCTTCAAATTTTTTCGAGTTTGAACATATAAAAATATCTGCATCCATTGGAGTGATCATTGGAGAAGAAACAAAACATTTTTTTGCTTTATCCATGAGAGATATCATCGAAAAAGCAAGTGTGCTGTCCAGTGAACAAAAAAATAAACAGAATTATGCCGGTTGACTCCAACATCAGAAATTATAGCTACAAAATATCAGCCAGCTGGGCACCAGCGATAAAAAGAAAAACCAGTGAAGACCTATTCATCACTGGTTTATTTTTTCATGCCACCACCATCGTTTTCCATTTCGTTCATGTTCATTTGACTGTCACCGTTCATGTTCATTTGGGCATTGCTGTTCATACTGTTGCCCATGTTCATATCACTGTCTACCATGATCATTCCCATCATTCCCATCTGCATATGATAGGGAAACATACACATAAACATGTACATTCCCGGCTGTTCTGCCTGAAATATGGTTTCAAACGTCTGGCCGGGAAGCATCATTGCAGCTTCTACTAGCGCTTCATGTTCCTTCAGCAGAAAATCCGCATTTTCCATCCATGTTTTTACTTCTTCCATGGTTTCAGCCTTCATGATCATCCATTCATGTGGAATATTACCGTCATTGGTTACAATAAACTTTACGACTTCGCCGTTTTTCACATTAAGGTTTGATTTATCAAATCCCCATTCATACATGCTCAGATTAATAGTTTGATCAATCTTCAGGTTTGCCGTTTCCTTTTCAATTTCTTCCCGCTCTTCTTTTTCCTCTGCTGTTATGATTTCTTTAGGGATAAAACCCATCTCCTGATATTCAGGCAAATTTGTCTGAGAAATCAATTCCAGTTTAGGGGAAAAGCCTATGGCATAAACAGGTACTGCAATCACAATGACTATAATAGTCACTAGCCAATAAGTAAGAATTGATGAACCCTTACGAGGTGTTCTCAAATCTGGAGGATTCATTTGTGTCTGTAAATTTCCCATGGAACTGTTCATTATGCCACCTCCCCAGATGAAGTTCCCCTAGATTTATCTGAATAGGGGTCAGAAGTTACTTTCTGGCCGTTCTTAGCACTTCTGATGAAGTTATAAATGAAAACCGCCATTCCAGCAGCAACCAGGAAAGCGCCAACTGTGGCCAGTAGGTTGAACAATGTTTGTGTATCCAGGTAATCATAAACCCGTCGCGGCATACCTAACATTCCAAGAATATAAAACATAGTTGTCAAGGTAAAAATACCGATCTGCCACAACCAGAAGTGCAGATTTCCAAGGCGTTCGTTAATGAATCTTCCGGTAAAATAGGGATACAGGTAATAAATAGCAGAAAAGGTCATCTGGGTGACAAATCCCAGAAACATGGCATGAAAGTGTCCAACCACAAAATAGGTATCATGAACAAATGATTCATCAAGTGGGATTTGTGCGTTGATAAATCCAACCACGCCCCCATATATCATAAAGGCGATGGCAGCGATCATGAAGTTGAAGGCTGTACCAGTACGAGCCCCTTTAGGTCTTCCTTTCCAAAGGGTGGCTATCCAGTTGAATACGTGCATGGAACTGGGGATGATGATCAACAGTGTAAAGATGGAAAATGCGTTTTCTAGTGCACCTGCAGTAGTACTGCTCGGCTGGAAATGGTGTCTAAAGACCACAAACCCCAAGGCCGTTAACAACAGAAACGCAACGATTCCTGAACCGTAACTCCACATCGGTCTTTTTAGATAGCGCGGCAAAAGTGTATATACAAACCCAACTGCTGGCAAAAAGGGCAAATATACAGCAGGATGTCCATACCACCAGAATAAATACATGAACAATTGAGATGACCCTCCCCGGGCAGGATCAAACAGGGCGGTGACTCCCATCCAGTCGGTCAACAAAATAAAACCTACAATGAACAAGCCGGGAACAGACAGCAACAACATAATTCCGTCAACCAACATCGCCCATCCCAACAAAGGCATCTTTTTCAAAGGCATCGCTCTGTTCTTTAGAGTATTTGCCAAAAACACCGCACCGCTGATAAATTCCGCCAGTGCGATCAACATGACAGCAATAAAGAACAAGGGTGCACGGTCACCCGCAACACGAAGGCTTAACGGAGGATAGAAAGTCCAAGACGCGTCAGAGAAGGCTACCCATGCCAATATACCGGCAATTAACGTCAACCAAAAACTTACATGTGATGCTCCTGTCCAGATCAGTTTATTTGTCTTCAGCAATTTCGGCAGCATATAGTAGGCAATCCCCAATGTCGCGGGAATAATAAACATAAAGACCATGGTTGCCCCGTGTGCTGTAAGAAGTCGATAAAACTGATTCGCTTCCAAAATGGTCTTCCCAGGAGCTGCCAATTCTGTGCGCATCAATAGCGCCGCCATTCCCCCAACAATAAAGAAGATTAAAGAAACCAAAATATGTTTTAAACCGATCATGCGGTAATCGTTACTAAAAAACAATTTCTTCAACGTAATGTCTTCAATATTCATGGGTTTCCATGACGGCTCCCCAATCTGTTCCTGAACGTCAGGACCGTTCCAACCCTTAAAAATGCTTACAGCCATCAAGCTTCACCTCCAACAATTAATTTGGCTTTCATTTGATAATGTCCAATACCACAATATTCTGTACATTGAATGATGTATTCACCCGGTTTTTCTGGCGCCTCAATCGACACCGGCATAATGGCTCCCGGTTCAATTTCTTTAATCATTCCAACCGAGGGAATGTTAAATCCATGAATGACATCATTTGACGAAAGCTTGAAGAGAATCTTTTCCCCCGGCTTTACCTCAATGGAATTTCGCGATGACTCTCCCGTTTTTTCATTAATAAAAGCAAAACCCCACTGATATTCATACACTCTTATAATCTTGTCAAAAGATTCTTCTTTTTCAATACTCTTTTCGTATGCAGCCTGGCTGTTTAATGACCAAGCAAATGCCATGACAACTGCCAAAAGGACCAAAAATACGAACCACCATTCAGTAGAATGAGGGATGTTTGAATTCGTTCTCCTATAAGCTGCCACCAATAACCAGACGATAAAAATGATTGCCATCAAGAAAGCCAATCCTATCATAAACCATTGGTAACCAAATAAGGTGCTCATAGGTCCTCCCACAAAAACTCAACTCCTTTAAAAATTTGTTATTAAGTGATAATTGTTATTAATAACTTAACTAGACTTATTTTAACATGTAATTGTGGAAATTTTGTGAATTTTTTACCGACAACTTTTTTTCTTTCTCTCATCCCGAAGCTGTGAACACAAAAAAGGGTTGTTGACATACCATGAGTCAACAACTTTCACATGCTAAAATTTACCAAATATCCAATTCTTCATTCCAATATACCCATCGTCGAATGCATCTACTTTCTTTTAATCCCCCCGTGAAGGCACATGTCTCTAATCTCTCGCATCGCATTTGAAAAATATTTGTTCTTGTGATAAATGAGATTAAATTTTCGCATAAATTGTAATCCCTTTATGTCTACAATTTTTATATCACCCATTTGCACTTCTCTCTCTACTGCCAAACGTGAAATCACCGCAACTCCCATATCTGCTGCAACTGCATTTTTTATCGCCTCAGCATTATTATAAACCCCTACTGTTCTCCATTTTAATCCTGCAACAGCCATTTCAGCTTCAAACAATTCCCGTGTACCGCTGCCTTTTTCCCGTATGATAAGGGGACATCCACTTAGCTCTTCTGCCTCAATGTAACCCTTGACAGCCCACGGATGTTTAGGATGACAGATAAGTACGAGTTCATCATCATAAAATGGCTCTTCAATAATGTCAGGAGAATGAATAAAACCCTCTACTAATCCAATATCAATTTTATCTGAAAGAATCATCTCCTCAATTACTTTGGTATTGTCGACAGTAGTTGTAACCTCCACATTTGAACAACGATTCACAAAAGTTTTTACAACTTCGCTTAGGATGCAAGTACCCACGGTAACACTAGCACCAACTCTTAATATACCGTTTTCACTGATCACACGGACCTCCCGTTCTACCCGTTCGTACAAATTAATAATATGACGAGCATAGGAGAGGAGTCTGTTCCCAGCAGCAGTGATATATAATTTACGTCCCAGCCGTTCAAATAATTTGACATTGTAATGACCTTCAAGTTCAGCGATTGCCTGACTTATTGACGGCTGAGTCATATACATCTTTTCTGCAGCAGCCGTCATACCACCTGAGTCACACACTTCTATAAAAATACGCAGGTGCCGCAACGTCACACCATCACCCCTCTTCCATAGGTGTTTACCTATCTTTTTAATATAATTATATTATTTTACAAATGCGTTTACAAATAGTATCGTTTCAATATGTGGTAGGCGTGAAAAACCCTGATATAAAGGAGTGGATTAAAAGATGGCTTTTTCGAAAACGAATCGGGCCAATACGCTAAACGGTATCTTTCTCGTTTCGCTGTTCGCGCTCTCGGCGATGTATATTGCCGAACTGCCATGGGTGGAAATACTCGGATTTAGCCCGCTCGTGATTGCAATTATTTTTGGTATGATCTATGGAAACACCCTAAGACATAAACTTCCAGCCGAATGGGTTCCAGGAGTGATTTTTTGTTCAAAAAACATCTTGCGCTTCGCGATTGTTTTCTATGGTTTTCGCATCACCTATCAGCAGGTTTTTGCGGTTGGTGCGGAGGCTTTGCTACTTGATGCGATTATCGTCTCGGGAACCTTCGTGTTCGGATGGTTTTTAGGTACAAAGGTTTTCGGAATTGACCGCGATTCTTCAATGCTGATTGGTTCAGGAGCATCTATCTGCGGAGCAGCGGCGGTACTGGCAACGGAAAGCACACTAAAAAGCGAACCATACAAAACCGCGATGGCTGTCGCGACTGTGGTTTTGTTCGGTACGCTGGGGATGTTTTTATATCCGGTTTTGTTTAAGTACGGCTTTTTGCTGATGGATCCCAAGGAATACGGCATCTACGTCGGAGCGACAGTACATGAGGTGGCGCAGGTAGTGGTCGCCGGCAGTGCCGTCAACAAAGTGGCAGGCGATACCGCCGTGATTGTTAAAATGACGCGGGTGATGATGCTTGCCCCCTTCTTGGTGATTTTGTCCTACTTTTTAACAAAAAACCGACCGACGAAGGGCGACCAAAATAAGAAACCTGATGAAAAGTCAAAAATCGTAATTCCCTGGTTTGCGGTTTATTTTCTGCTTGTGGCAGGGTTTAATTCTCTTAATCTTTTACCCAAGGAGATCGTGTCCGTCATTAACAATATCGACACCATTCTGCTCGCCATGGCCATGGCGGCCCTCGGGATCGAAACCAACTTTTCCAAGCTAAAAAATGTCGGCCTCAAACCCTTTATTCTAGCAGGAATGCTCTTTGTTTGGCTGATTTTTGGCGGATATATTCTTACAAAAGGAATCGGTGCCTTTTTTGCCTGATATTATATCCGAAATTACCACCACTGCATGCCAACTTTCTATTCTTTTTATGGCAGCAGTGGTTTTTTTCATTTCTTTGTCTTTTTTAAATACTCATCAAAATCCCTACTTGCCATTGGGTTTGCCCAGAAATATCCCTGTCCCAATTCACAGTTTAAGTTTTTTAAAAAATCAATTTGTCCCTTCGTTTCTATACCTTCTGCAACAACCCTAAGTCCCATTTCCTTCGCCATTTGGATAACCGTCTTGATAATTTTTTCATCCCGTTCTTTTCCAATATGTTTTATAAATACTTTATCTATCTTTATTTTATCAACTTGAAGATTTAAAAGCATCGCTAAAGAGGAATAACCCGTACCAAAATCGTCCATAGAAATATTGATTCCCAATTTTTTTATCTCATCAATATTTTTTTGTATGATATACATATTTCCTACAGAAACACTTTCTGTTATTTCAAACTCTAAATATTTTGTATCAATTTCGTAACTATCTATGATTTCTCTTACCAAATAAACAAATTTTTTGCTTTCCAATTGTTTTACAGATATATTTACAGCTACGGGTACAACATGTAGCCCCATACTTTGCCATCTTTTTATATCTTGACATACCTTTTCCAATACATACTTACCTAAATAACCGATTTGTCCTGTTTCTTCTGCAATGGGAATAAATTTTTCAGGCGACATCCACCCCAAGGTTTGGCTGTCCCATCTCATTAATGCTTCTGCACCTTGTATCTTTCCGGTTTTTATATCGATAATTGGTTGATAGTGAATCGAGATTTCTCCGTTTTTTACTGCGTCTTTCATATAATTTCGAATTTGGAATTTTTCAGTGATTTTCTTGCTCATATCCTCCGCATAAATCTTTATTTTGTCCCCCCCTTCTTTTTCTTCTTTTGCACAAAACATGGAAATATCTGCTTTTTTAATAAGCTGAGAACTATCTTTCCCATGTTTAGGATATATGGCAATACCGATACTTGCTGTAAGATAAATTTTGTGATCTTCCACCACACAAGGATCTTCAAAGACTCTCATAATCTCTTTTCCTATTTGGTATGCTTCATCCTTTCCTTTTAAAGGGTAGGCCAACACCATGAATTCATCTCCTCCATATCGTCCAAGGAGACAATTTCTTGGAAGTATATTTTTTATACTGTTGGTCGCCTTTTGTATTATTTTATCTCCAAATTCGTGACCCATTGTATCATTGATTTCTTTGAATTTATCTAGATCTATAAAAAAAAGTGCAACATTTTCTCCCTTTTTTTCTGCTTGACAAATGATTTCATTTATTTTTTTCTCAAAATAATATTTGTTATATACACCTGTGAGCAAATCCTTTTCTATCAAGTGATAGACTTTTTCTTCTATAAATCTTTTTTCTGCAATATAATCTCTTCCTTTTTCCACATCCATAATAACTGCCATCAATTTATCTTCCTTACTGTATAAAAAAACCTCTGCCATAAAGATTTTTTTGTCTTTTCTCTGATGAAGCCAAGGAAAACGGTGGTATCCTTTTTCTATGGCTGTTTTTATCATTGTTCTTCCTTTTTCTTCTGACTTACTTCCATCATGTTGTATCAAAGGAGATAAATCATATGGCCGTTGCCCAATGATATCTTCCTCTTTTTCGTATCCTAATAATTTAACTGTTTCCTTATTGCAGGAGATGATTTTTTCTTCTTTGATCACATAGAAGGGCCAATCGAGATATTCAATAATCCCGATTAGTACTTCCTCCTTTATAAATTGTTCTTCCATTTTCTGTATCTCCTTATAAAAATATATTTTTTAGGTCGGCAGAAAGATTACTCAAAATAAAAATATCGTGTTCTGCAGCAAAATATGCAGAATTTGAAAAAATAAAAAAGGCTTGCCAGCTCCCAAAATAACCTCTATATGTTTTGAGCGTCAAATGTAAAACAGATGGAGGCTAAGAAAAGATGCTAGCAATGCCCACATTTAATTATATCAAATACTTAAGAAAAGGGAAAAGCGAAGGGAGCATTCACTGAAAAAACAGCTTCCAAAACTGGCTATAGAGCGGGGGTGATCGTAATCTGTGAGGTTACCACCATAAGAGCACCCAGAAGAAATGCTAAGCCAAAATAAGCAACTCCATAAAAAAATCTTACCCGTTTTGGCACTTGATAATAAGCTTCTTCTTTGGTAATTTGTCCCTCATTTTGAGGATAATAACGAAATTTAAGATGAAGGATAACATTCTCTTCATCATCGGTTTGGGTCCCAGAAAGAGAGCAATCCAACAAGGTTCCATTGGGAAAAGAAAAAGATCCCACAAATCCGAGTACAGGGTAATAAACTTCAACTATTACAGTTCGATCTTCAATACGACAATATTGCCGATAATCTAATCTACGAGAATGCATTTCCCCTGGGATCGGAACATGGTTTTCTTCAAAAAGTCTACGAGAAACCGTAATAGAGGCTGTCCCCTCCCTTGGTTCCTTTCGACGCCTGATATAGGTTTGATATAGTTCCCAAGCAAACAAAATCCAGAAAAAGAGAAAAATAAATGCCCTTAAGTATAATATGACCAATAATCCCCCAACTAACCCCACAAGCCATAGCCATCGGGAAATTGCCGTTACAATTCTCCCACCATCAAGGGGATGAATGGGGAGCAAATTTAGCAGATTTAGAAAAAAACCGATCCATGCGATCATGTAAAGTGGTGTATATCCTGTAATGAAACCAAGTAACAGAGCGAAAGAAGCCCCTATACCTCCAATTAATGGTCCTCCAAGAGCGACAAACGCTTCAGTTTCGGCGTTATTTGGTCTCTCTTTCATAGTAATTAAAGCTCCCAAAAAAGGAATAAAGGCCGGTGCCGATACTGGGAGACCTTTCCTCTTGGCTGCCAAGACATGTCCCATTTCATGAATCAGAAGCATAATCACAATTCCAATCGCAAAAGACCAAGGATAGATCAAAGCATACGCACCGATCATGAGAAGCATGCTCCATAACGTTCCGCCGATTTTTCCCAGCTTTAAAAGTTTAAGCAGAGGTAGGAGAATTTTTAATTTTCCACCCACGATAATCAGAATAGTTCCAATTCCGCCTAATTTACCCCATTTTTTTCTATTTTTCTCTTGTTTTCTATCCTGTTGATACTCTTTATATTCCATCTGGTCCTCCGCAGTAAATATCTTTATTAGCTCCTCTCTGAATGCCAAGAATTCAAGGTGATATTGTCACGATAGATCCAGGTGAAATCGGTTTTTTCCTTCTCTTTTTGCTTGATATAAGGCCTGATCTGCCCTTTCAAACAAGGAATCAACAGAATCACTGATTTTCGCTAAAGCTATCCCCAGGCTGACGGTAACTTTACGATGTGGAAAAGGATACATTTCTATAGATTTTCGTATTCTTTCCGCAACTGCAATAGCACCTTCTTCATTTGTCCCAGGAAGAATAGTTACAAACTCCTCGCCTCCGTAACGACCTGCAATATCCACAGTCCTGATGGACTCTTTTATTATATCTGCAGTCTTCTGCAGTACCACATCGCCCGCTACATGACCAAAAGTGTCATTGTAACTCTTAAAGCTATCAATATCCATGAAAATAACTGCCAAAGGAACCCTGTACCTGACGGTTCTTTCAAGTTCATTAACCAATATGTTACGCAATGCACGTTTATTAAAGAAGCCTGTCAAAAAGTCGGTTTCAGCCTCTCTTTCCAGTCGGCTCACGAGCTTAGCATTAGCCAAAGCTATTGCGACAAAGTTCGCATAGATCTGCAGGTTTCTTTTATCATTGTCATCCATTGAATCAGGAGAAAACACTATGCCTAAAAGACCAACAGCACCCAGAGAAGTCCATAGGGGATAAACCACGATTTTATTCTCTGAATTAAGCTCCAAACCGGAAAGACCCGGTAATGTCTTTAATTCATTAATACTCAAAAAAGAGGGCTCTACTTTTGAAAAGAACTTTTCGATCAACGGTTGAACCATCGGCCATTCCTTCCCTACAAACAGGTGATCGTGATCACCTTTAGCCTGCGCCACCCTAATTTTATCACCCTCTCGAAGGCCAACAAACCCCAACTCAGCCTTATATATTATAATCAGGGAATTCGTTATTAGGTCCATAACCTTTTCCAATTCGATGGTTGAGGTCAACAGGCGGCTGATTTCATAAATGCTGTTCAGTTCAAGACTTCGTAATCCTAAAACGTTTTTTTCCAGGATGGCCTTAAGAACCTCATTGACGGTTTTGTAAATACTGTTTGCCTTAGTTATAAAAGTATTTTCTTCTTCGAGGCCTACCTGTTCTTTTATCCTGGCAGGAGTGATGATCAGGTAGCCTATTTTTTGTGCGTATGTGCCCAGGGCATAGGCATAAAGCCTTATCCCGTATGGACAGGTAAATACGCCTTTATCTTCTAACGAACCCAAGATATCTTTATAAAAACGGATGCAGTTCTCATTACAGATCTTTTCTTCTCCTTTATTTACCTTCTGACACACTTCAATATCCCTACTGAATCGGGAAAAAGAACCGCCGTTTATATCAAAGATGTAAATATTTACATCCATCACCTTGGCAAGAGTATCTTGAAAATTCTGCCAGTATTTTAACGAGACACTTAACAAAAGGTTTGCTGGCATTCAGTTGCACCTCATCTCAACATATTTGCTTTATCTAATTTTCCGAGAACATTTATTCCATTCGGGGTAATCTCATATTCTCTAATATCTCTGTCGTGGTTGGTCCCACGAGCTTTAAGGATTCCTAGAATTTTTTTAATGCTTGACTTTTCTTCCACATAGCGCAGCATAATTATATTATCGGCTATTAGGGATATTTGATCTTTTGTTACTGAGGCTGGTGAAAAGAGGTCCTCGTTTAGTACCGTAAATATGCTAGTAATATTTCGCATTTTGAGCTGATGTGCTATGGCCCATAGATAATCTTTATACTTTTGCATATCAGATACGCTGCTTTCAAAGGAAGATATACTGTCGATAACTAGCCTACCCACCTTATTTCCCCTGACCATGTTTAGTATTTCAAAAGCGTGCACATCTACGTCCAGTTCTATTGGAGAAATAAATTTAATATCGAGTCGACCATCCGCCAAATATTTATCCAGTTCCCATCCTAGATAACGGGCGTTATCCATAAGTTGAGATGTAGGCTCCTCAAAAGAAAGAAACAGCCCATTTTCGCCTTTTTCAGCCCCATCCAGTAAATATTTAAGAGCAAGAGAAGTTTTACCCGTACCTGTTCCTCCTGAAAGAAGTGTAATCGTTCCTTCTGTTAATCCGCCATCCATCATTTCGTCCAGACCGGTGATTCCAAATCCTTTTCTACCCTGCCTCACCCCATACTGAAGTTCTTTACCCTTCGGCTTTATCCTCGGATACACTTCTATTCCCGCAGGGCTAATTTGAAACAAGTGTTCGCCATTCTCAAAATTAGTCCCTCTCATCTTAAGAATGCGCAAATACCTTTTTTGAAACCGCTTTTCCTCCTGCCCGTATAGGTGAAAAATTCCATCTGCAATGGCGAATTCACTTAAACGTGTCAGTTCTATTTCTTCATACTCGCCTATAAGAAATACAGTAATCTCCCATATCGATAAAGCCGCAGCCAGATCAAAAACAAAAGCTTTAAAAGTTTTCTCATCAGGAAAGATGTCTCTTATGGCCTTAAAACTGTCGATTACGAATATATTGGGCTCATGTCTTTTGATCATTTCGGTGAGGTATTCAAGAATCTTCTCAGTGCCCTGTTTGCGAAGAACAGTCCCCAGATCACCGTAAATAAACTTATCCCCCAGAAACTCGTCAGAAAAAAACTCAAACTCCTGCAAATGCCTTACCATCTTAAATTGTGATTCAGATATCGTGGTCAGGTATAAACTTTTAAGACCATTCCTTGCGCTGTTAAAAATAATGTTTTGAACCAATATCGTTTTTCCG
Source organism: Microaerobacter geothermalis (assembly GCF_021608135.1). NCBI lineage: Bacteria > Bacillati > Bacillota > Bacilli > Caryophanales > Bacillaceae > Microaerobacter > Microaerobacter geothermalis. Next base: position 8,629 of record NZ_JAKIHL010000026.1, on the reverse strand, counting down.
CTACCCGGAGAGCCGGAAACGATATTAAGTGAATACACAGGTATGCCCCCAGAAAGAATACCATCAAGATTTTTTATTCCTGTTTTCAATTTGTCCATCTCTACTTCCTCCTATGAATCCATTAGCGTTGCAAGGTCCATCCGTGCTAAAAATTGAACATTTCTAGTATTTTTAATCATCAGATTTTATTAATGCAACGCTAGTCCTTTGAGTCAAAAGGAATATCTCTAAATTCTTCGTTCAGCCAATTCGCTATTTTGTCCGTATTTTCATACCCAATGAGCCTGGACAGAATTTCTACATATCTGGTAATAAACTTCATGAACATATCATCAATTGGAAGATTTGGATTTTTCTTCATACTGGCCGCTATTTCTGCACATGATATCATGCCCTCATTGTAGTGCAGCAGTTCTATTTCTCTATACTCCTTAGAAAGATCCCACACAACCCTTTCCACCAAAAGTTTCACAGAAAACGTCCCAATGTATTTCTCAGATGCAGTCCACATCTCTCGCAGCAAATTTTCATAGCGTTCAATCTTCTTGTAAATAAAATCATTCAAAATAATCCCTCCAAACTTATTTTATCTTTGCCATGCGCCTTGTACTGCGCTAACTTCCGTTACCAGGGCACGGAGATGGCTTTCCTAAATAGTAACCCTGTCCGTATCGGATGCCTGCGTTTTTCAATATTCTAGCTATTTCACGGTTTTCTACGAATTCGGCCACTACTTCTATCGATAGCCTTTGTAAAAGTTTTGCCATATTCTCTACTATCATCCTTGAACGTCCGCTCCTAGTTATATCACGCACCAAAGAACCCTCAATCTTTGCAAAATAGCAGTCAAAGTAGCGAAGATAAAGAAATGAAGAAAAACCGCTTCCAAAATCGTCTACGGCCATTCGTACCCTGAGATCTGATAACTCCTTGGCAAAAGTATGCACAGCATTAATATCCCTGACGGTCTCTCGCTCTGTAATTTCGGCCACAATTTCCTCCGGATTAATTCCATAGCGGTTGAACAAGTCGACTAAGAATCCTATAGTTTCCCTGTTTTCTACTTCACGCATAGAAAAATTAATAAAGAAAAGTTTATCTTTTGCCCATGAGCTGTTTTTTTCTTTCATTGCCTGTTCTATGACTCTTTTACCAATTTCTTTCATAAGGCCGGACTTTTCTGCCGCATCAACAAAAAGTCCGGCTGAAAGAAACTTTTCTCCTCTCTTGACGCGAGCAAGCACTTCGTAAGCCATAGGCTCACCAGTCTCCAGGTCTACGATCGGCTGATAGAAGGGGACTATGTGATCTTTTGAACTTAGAGCTTCCCGCAAAACAAGAATTCTCTCGTGGACCACAGTAGGATTTATATTCTCGTCAGTCGGATCTACAAGCTGCGCTCGGTTCCTTCCTTTCCTCTTGGAAGTTATGCAAGCAACATCGGCAGCCAACATAATATCATCTAGGGCTTGTCCATGATGAGGGTACGAAGCGACACCAATGCTGCTTGTAACAAAAATCCCCTCGTCACCCAAAGGTTTAATTTCCATCTCAGCAATACTTTTACATATAACCTGTGCCTTTTCCAGCGCTTCAACAGGCCCTGTATTCATTAGTATAACTCCGAATTCATCATCACCTATGCGCGCAACTGCAAAAAGATCAGGCAATGACTCCAGCAAATGGTCAGCCACATTTTTAAGCACAATATCTCCTATGATATATCCAAAAACATCGTTAATGAACCTTAAATTGTCCATGTCTATACAGTATAAAGAAAATTCCGTTTTTGTGTTCTTTGCAAATTCGATTGCCTGATGCAGCTTTTCCTCAAATTTACGGCGGCTCATTAAGCCTGTTTTAACATCTACAGTTGAAAGCACTCGCAAATTGTTAAATTTTTCTCCCTCGTATCCCCAAAACTGCAGGCCAAAGTCAATGAACAACGTTTTAGCACCATACTTTAAGCTTTGCAGTTCTTTTTTCGAAAATTGGTAAGCAAAAGTTAATTCATCGCACAAACGTTCGAATAAAGAACCATAAATCTTTATCAGCTGCTCCAGTGGGATTTCTGTAGCACTCAATTTTCTTCCAAATTCTATACGCCGCTTAAAGAGTTCCTTGTCTTGGTTCCCAGAAAACAATTCCAACAAATCACTCACGGTTTCCCTCAATTCCGCCTCGTTTACTTCTTGCCCCGCCTGCTCTAATAAAGCTTGAAACCGGTCGACGTATTCTTGCGTCAGTCTACCGATAATTTCTTTCATGTTCGTCAAGTCCAATTTCTCTGTTCGGGAGGTTAGCTCTTCAAATAGATCTAACACCCCATTTGAAAATCTCACAAATATTCACTCCCTATTATATCTATCAAAAACTAAAAATCCTCTTTCTTCTCTTCACAGCAAGAACATCCTTGTAATCCACCACTTCACTTATTTTTTGCCGTGCAGCAGGCTATAAAAGACGAGTCTGTTCTTGCCTTTTGCTTTAGCCTCGTACATCGCAGCATCTGCAAATTCAATGAGCTGTTCCATACTTGAAGGACGGTTGTCTGGATACACAGCCGCACCGATGCTGGCGGTAATTTTAATATCATTTTCTGTAAATACTCCTTCTTCTATCCGCGTTCTTATCCTTTCAAGAGGTTTTTCTGCTCCTGCACCGTCCGTATTTGATAGCAAAATTAAAAACTCTTCTCCCCCAAATCTCATAACCACATCTCCATCCCTCAAGCTCTTCTTGATAACACCACTTATTTCCTGCAAAAGTTCGTCTCCTACCATATGGCCGTAACGGTCATTGACACCTTTAAAATCGTCGAGATCAATCATTACCAAAGTTAGTGGTGTTTTTGCCTCCTGAGCATTCAGCCATACCCTTGAAAGCGTTTTTTCAATGGCAAGCCTGTTATATAGGCCAGTCAGAGGATCCTTTTCAACATTCTCCCTTAAGGACAGAAGCAGAGCATCGGTCGCAATTATGATCTGAGTGAGGAATTCAGTGGCCCTTTCTATATATATCCACTGGACCATATCATTATCATTTCTAATATTAAGCACGTCTTTAAAAACCTGGTTGTGGATGTCTAAGAGGTTTGCCGCCTGGGCAGAGGACTCATCCAGCAGTTTTATTAGGTTCTGGTAGGCCTCAAACAATACTTCATCCTGACCACCCCTTAAAATGTATTTGGAAAGATAGTTTTTATATTCCTTAACAAAATGCTCTGTGTCCTTCAAAGCCATTTCCCTCCCCTTGCGATTAAAATACTTGCGTCATCTTCTTTAATCGAAAACTCCTGCAATATTTTTTCCGCTGCCTCCTTAGTCCCCATCGCCTTCAGCCATTTCATGTCAGTCGACTGAATAAACCGCTTTTTTATACCGTCTGTACATACAATTAAAACAAAATCTGTCGGTACGATTTCTTTAAATAGGTTTGGTTCAAGAGATGTTCTTCCAACAACTCCATTCACTCCATTTAATTTCCTTACATAACCTGAATGTATAAGCCAGCCTTTTATATTGCCAACGTTCACATACTCGAACACCCTTTGGGAAACAGTAGCTAAAAAAGCTGCACACCCGCGTGTGTCCTGCAATGTTTTTTCAAGACCGGCGTATATTTTTTCAATATGTATCTCATCAAGATTTTTTAAGTATAATTCAATCTCCTTCGCAACGGCTCCAGCCCTTTTACCGTGGCCGAGGACATCTGCAACAAATAGAAAATGTTTGCCTCCAATCTCTTTGTAAAAGGTAATATCTCCGCTATCTTCCTCCAGATAATGCGGTTTTGAAGCCGCCCCTACCTGAAGAACAAAGCCTTCTTCCTTACGATGCTGTGGAAGACTTAACACTGCTTTTACAACCATTCCTCCACCTGTTTTATGTTCAATATCGAGCTTTTCACAGTTTTTTCTAGTAACATCCAGCCCTATTCCAAGACCTCTTTTGGGTTTATAAATTGTGCCTCTACGATTTGCTATGCCTTCGTCCTCAGCAGAAATTGTCAGCTTGTCCCCCTCTCTTTTTAGAATAACAAAACCTTTTCCACCGTATTTTAAAATATTAGTGGCAAGTTCTCTTGCCACTAAAGCTACAAGAGGCGCAGAAGGCATGACTGAACAGCTTTTTTGCAAATATTTATTGATTTTGTGCTCTAATATAAAGAGGTCAGCCTCCATCTCAATATCAACCTTCAGCCCTCCGCTCAAAATTTACGCCTCCTCTTTTCCGCCACTACAACAGTACCTTTTCCCACCTCAGACTTTATGTAGAAGCTGTCCATAAGTCTTCTGATACCGGATAATCCCAAACCTAGACTCCTTTCCGACGTCGTATAACCTCCGGCTATGGCTCGCTCCACATTTTCTATTCCAGGACCTCTATCGTATGCTATAATTTCTATCAAAATATCTTTATCTGGCTCCGTTTCTTTCTTTTTTATATAAATATACCCCTCTTTAGCATACCTGTATATGTTTCTTGAGAGTTCCGATATGACCGTGGCTATTTTTGTGACGTCAGCTAGTGAAAAATCGTTTTTCTGGGCAAAGCTCTTTGCCATCTGTCTGGAAACTGCTATGTCGTTTTCATCTTTTATTTTTAAAAATATATCATAATCGTGAACATTTATATCAATGTCATTAAAACTTTTATCGTACATCATTATCACCCCGTCATCAAAAGCACAGTTAAAGACTTAATCAAGTTGGTTCAGAATATCAATAGCACCTTCCAGGGTGTTTGTTGTATAAATATCCTTCAGTTTTATGCCCATCTGTGCAAGTGTAAGCGCTACCTGTGGTTGAATTTTGCAGATTACAGTATAGCAGCCCATGGCTTTGGCCATACCAGCAGTTTCAGAAAGTACAAATGATATGTAACTGTCTATTACATCTACCATGCTGACATCGATAATTATTCCTCGGATTTTTCTCTCGCTTATTTCATTTAACAACTGCATCTGAAGTTTTTCTATGGTTGCATCGTCCAGTTCGATCTGTATGGGAACAATCAGATAATCGTAAAGCACAATCGTAGGCACAACCTTAGTTCTCATCTTCATCGCCTCTTTTTTGGTTATGCTGGTTTTTTTCAATGTCTTTAGCGAACTTACTGATCGTATATTTTAGGGCACTTTCCAGATCCCTCTTTATAATCACCATATCAAAATCGATGCCTAGCTTTACAAGAGTATGGGCTATCTCCGGCTTTATCCCAGTCAGAATAGCGTCGCATCCAAGAAGTTTTACGGCGGAAAACATTTCAATCAAAAATTCTCCCACCACCGTATCTATCATAGAAACTCCAGTCACGTCGATAATTACCACTTTCGCCCTGGTGTCGGCAATGCTTTCAAGAAGTTTTTCAGCCATGTTCTGCGCTCTCTGACTGTCAAGTGTGCCAATCACAGGAGCAAGAAGCACATCCTGCCACAGCTGTATAATCGGTGTGGAAAGTTCAGCAAGAACATCACGGAGTTCTGCTATCCTTACCAGATTTTCATCATTCTTTTTCCCGAGGACTTCTATAAGCGCATCGTACACCTCGACTGTAGGAAAATTGTCTAACATCTCATGCAAAAGCCCTATGCCACCTGACAATTCCTTTTCACTTATATGCTCTAGGAGATTGGAAATGGGCGCCTTCATCTTTTCCTTTAAATCCGCTTTTTCGCAAACCTCAGCAAAGTCTACCAGAAAATCCTGCCACACCTGCTTTTGTTGATCCCCTTTTGCTAGTTTTTCCACAAGTTCACCAATTCTTGAAATTACAATATCTTTCATAATTAATGAAACCTCCCGTATTCACGTCATGCGGTTGTACTTTTTTTATGTATAGTATTGTACTATGATTATTGCAAAAATACTACTTTACGTATTGCAAAAATACTACTTTACGAATTTCCTCTGCTCGCTCTCCACCTTACAAATCAAAGACCACCTGTCTTTCATTACCAAATAAAAGAAGGTGGTAAAATTCTTGAAAACATTCTATTGGATCCTTTATTTAGAAATTACACGTGACATCAAGACCACACACTCCACATGCTTCGTCCTGTGAAAAGCAAGCAAAAGAAAACACTGGATATGTTACCACATTTATTATCTGAGAACCCCAAAGCATGCCAATTCGGCGATCCGAAGCTGAATGGGAAGTTTTAAGAGTGCTGTGGGAAAAAGAAACGTGCACAGCCAGTGAGGTTATCGAGACCCTGTCAAAGAACACGAACTGGAAGCCGACCACTATAAAGACTCTGCTGGCCCGGCTGGTCAAAAAGAAGGCTGTGGGCTTTCAGGAGGTTGACCGTACCTATTTTTATTTTCCTCTGGTTACTCAGTCGGAATGTATGAAAGTCGAGAACCGTTCTTTCCTGCAAAGAGTTTACGGTGGCGCACTTAAACCGATGCTCGTCCAGTTCATCCAAGATGAAAAACTGACGGCAGATGATATCGAGGAGCTTAAGCAACTACTGGATGAGAGGAGTGACTAGTATGGAGTCCATCCTGCATCAGGTTTTTCATTACGAAGTCCCTTGTAAAAAACAGACTGGGTGCAAACTGGCATTATGCAATCTGGGTTCTAATATTCCTACAGCTGGTTCTTCCCTGGACTCGAATTCGGTTATTTCCTCAAAGTCTCCAATTTCGGGCGAGGCATCGGAGCAAAATTCTTCGACGGTAATCAGCCCTTCACCCAATGTTTCCCAATCTAAAATTCCTGTCACCACACTGCCAGTACCCCGATTATGGCGCTTGGCTCAATGGCTTTGGCTGGCAGGATTCACTTTCTTTGTATTTCGGATGGCTAAGCTTGAGTACCTTTTCCGTATGAGACTCAAACCGGCACCAAATGGAATGACGGCAATACCCAATTCGAAATTGTTGATAACACCGCCACAGTATAAACACCGGCTGGCACCTTTGAAAATTGCATCGAGATTAAGAGCACTTCTTCAGAAGATAGCTCGATTATGTATCAGTATTATGCCAAAGGTGTAGGAATGGTCCAACAAGATTTCATCGTTGGAGGAGAAAAAATATCTTCAAGCCTGGAATCCTATCACCTGGCTAAGTAGGAGCCACTGATAAATTAAAGCCCAACGGCATGGCCTTAAAAAAGGCTGGCCGTTGGGCTTTTATTGGATTGGGGAAGGTAAAAAAAGATTAAACCGCAAAGGCGCCAAGGAAAAAAGCCGGATTGTGCGGAAAAGAAGGATTCGAATCACAAATGGCACTGAGGACAAAGAGGAAGACTGAAACATTACCGCTTTGGCTTGAGACTGTGCTCCGTGTAAGGTTCATGTTATATGGATAATGGGAGGTTAATATAAAGCGGTTTTATCCGCTAGGATTTCTACATATCCTTCTGTTCCATGTACCCGAATGCGTTGCCCATCTTTTATCAGCTTGGTGGCATTTTCTACTCCGACAACTGCTGGTAAGCTGTCAGAGGTTTTATTTATAATATATTTAGCCAATCTCTTCTGCCGTATAATATTCTGATAATCGTAACTGTTTTGCTCTCCTCATTTACAATGTAAAACACAATATAGTTATCCACCATAATTTTTCTTATGCCCTTTTGAGCTAACCTTTCATCAGTCACTAACGCATTTCTTAATGGCAGCTCTTCTAAGGAATAAATTCCTTTGGCTATTTTTGAAATCACCTTTTTTGCTGTTTCCGGTTCTAAGAGTTCTTTAGAAATATATGAGCCAATTTCAAATAAATCCTTTTCAGCCGGCTCGGTAATTTGAATGATATAAGCACTCATTTTACAAACCTTTCTCTATATCAGCCAATGCTTCCTTAAAAGCTCTCACTTTTTTCTTTTGCATAGCGTCAATACCCTCGTCAATCAATTTATGCAATTCAAATTTACCCACCAGTTTTTCATAGGTTTCAATACTCATGACAACTAAATCTCCCTGGCCGTTTTTAGTAATGTAAACCGGCTCCTTATATTTATGGCAGAACTCCGATATTTCGCTATAATTATTTCTCAAATCTGAACTTGGTCTTATCACTGGCATAACCAACACCCCCTGGTTAATATATCAATATTATATCGCAATTCCGATATATTAACCAAGTTTTTTATTAATCTTTTAAAACCGGCTGTTGTTAAAAATTCTTTGACCTTAATGAACGGAATGCCTTGGCATCCAGCTACTACTGTTCTTACATAAAAAAGTTCTTCCATTTCGCACCCTTCAAACCCGCATTCTACCGTTGGTCTGAATAATAAAGTTGTCCCATTTTCCCTCCTTATCCCTTAATCCTTATTTCTTCCCAACCCCTTTATTCTCAAGCCTTCCCCGCTCTTTTTTCTCATGCTTTACCTTAACCCTCATTCCTTCTCCATCTGGGAGAAGTTTTTTATTTGGGGAGAACTTTTTTGAGGGCTACATCAGCACGTTTTATCAGAACTACACACTCCACATGTATTGAGTTTACAGTGCAGACAATATACGATGTGCCCCTACCTATTTTTTTATGATCAAGTCCATATTTGTGTGTAAATTCCCCTCGGTTAGAGAAATAAATTAGCCAATGCGAGTCACTTTAGACACCGCTTTCGTTGCCTGAGTTTCTCGCCATTCCAAATACTCTGCCATATCGAGA
>NZ_JAKIHL010000025.1 GCF_021608135.1 Microaerobacter geothermalis | reverse complement strand
AATCAGAAGCATCTTGACACAAACGATAGGAATCATCGCTCTTCAACCCTAACCATATTTTGTAAGGCCTAGGGTTAGTTTTGTATTGTTTTTTTTGGTTCGTGCAACGAGTTAATTTTCAGGATAGTTTCTGAATAATTTATTGTAAACTTGTCAAACATCACGTGGACTGGATCATAGTTGAACTTATTCAGGGGTTTAGTGTCAATTATCTCCCAAATATTTGGATGGATGTTTAAGTTCATTGAGAGTCTTAGTGGCGTGGTTATCGGATAAATATTGAAGGAGGGGTAATGTTGTTGCAGGGAAAAGTGGCTTTAGTGACTGGAGGAAGCCGTGGGATAGGAAGAGCCATTGCATTGGCTTTGGCCCAAGAAGGTGCCAATGTTCTTGTCAATTATGCAGGAAATCAACAGGCTGCAGAAGAAGTAGTAAAGGAAATTGAAAGTTTGGGAAGAAAATCCATTTCGATTCAGGCCAATATCTCTGATTCTGATCAGGTTCAGAAGATGGTGGATCAAGCGGTTCAAACCTTTGGACGCCTGGATATTTTAGTGAATAATGCAGGTATAACCAGGGACAACCTGCTCATAAGAATGAAAGAAGAAGAGTGGGATCAGGTGCTGGATACTAATCTGAAGGGTGTGTTTCTTACATCTAAAGCTGCAGCTAAACCGATGATGAAGCAGCGATATGGCAAAATTATCAATATTTCCTCTGTGGTTGGAGTCTTGGGAAATCCGGGACAGGCCAATTATGTGGCTGCTAAAGCAGGAGTGATCGGATTAACAAAAACCTTGGCGAGGGAGTTGGCTTCACGCAATATCACCGTAAATGCAGTGGCTCCAGGGTTTATTGAAACGGATATGACAGCAAAGCTTGGCGAAGAAGTAAGAAAGAATTTACTGTCCCAGATACCCTTAAACCGTTTGGGGCAACCGGATGATATTGCACAAGTGGTGTTATTTCTATGCTCAGACAAGTCCAACTACATAACAGGGCAAACCCTTCATGTGGATGGCGGAATGGTGATGTGAATTTCAACCTCTTTAAGGTAGCTTTTCTTTTAAGGTTTTCGTATAATACGTGAGAGGAGGTGAAGGTGTAATGGCAGATACCTTTGAGAAAGTAAAAAAAATCATCGTAGATCGCCTAGGAGTTGAAGAATCCGAGGTCACCATGGAAGCTTCCTTTAAGGATGATCTGGGAGCCGATTCTCTCGATGTCGTTGAACTGGTGATGGAATTGGAAGATGAGTTTGATTTGGAAATTTCCGACGAAGAAGCTGAGAAGATTTCTACTGTTGGAGAAGTAGTGGCGTACATAGAATCCCAAAAGTAGAATTTGCCAAGTCCCGTATTTACGGGACTTCTCTCCTCATCTGCTCGTTCACTTTAGTGAGTGACTTAAAATAGATTTAATAATAACCTTTTGAGGTGAATGTTATGACCAATCGAGTTGTCATTACTGGAATGGGTGTGATGACTTCCCTTGGGAAAACCTTAGATGAATTCTGGGGTTCCTTGTTATCTGGCAAATCGGGTATTGACCGAATCACTTCTTTTGATGTAAGTGAATATCCCACCCAAATCGCAGCAGAAATCAAGGATTTTAATCCTGAAGACTACATGGACAAGAAAGATGCCAGAAGGATGGATCGCTTTGCTCAATTTGCCGTTGCTGCAACGAAAACGGCGATGGAGGATGCCCGTCTTTCCATGGATGAGGTGAATCCCGATAAAGTCGGGGTGTATATCGGTTCTGGAATCGGTGGACTTGGTACATGGGAAGAACAACATCAAATCCTGATGGAAAAGGGGCCGAGAAGAGTCAGTCCATTTTTTATACCAATGATGATTGCCAACATGGCTTCCGGGCAGGTATCCATTATGTTTGGTGCAAAAGGACCAAACAGTTCTCCAATTTCTGCCTGTGCCACAGGAACCCATGCTGTTGGAGATGCCTTTAAAATAATTCAGCGGGGTCAGGCTGACGTGATGATTGCAGGTGGTTCTGAAGCCACCATTCGTCCCATGGCATTGGCTGGTTTTTGTGCGGCAAGGGCCATGTCTACCCGAAACGATGAACCAACCAAAGCGAGCCGTCCCTTTGACAAGAATCGGGATGGATTTGTAATGGGTGAAGGGGCAGGTGTATTGATTCTTGAGTCTTTGGAACATGCTAAGAAACGGGGTGCCAAGATCTATGCCGAGGTTGTGGGCTATGGCATGAGCGGTGACGCGTATCATTTAACTGCCCCTGCCCCGGAAGGGGAGGGTGCTGCCCGTGCGATGAAAGAGGCCATCGTGGATGCAGGATTGAATCCTGAGGATGTTGATTATATTAATGCCCATGGAACTTCCACTGAGTATAACGATAAATTTGAGACATTAGCGATCAAAACGGTATTTGGAGACCATGCTTATAGGCTGGCGGTTAGTTCCACAAAATCTATGACCGGACATCTGCTTGGCGCTACTGGAGGAATTGAAGCTATTGTTTGTGCCAAGACCCTGATGGATCAAGTGATACCGCCAACGATTAATTATGAAACACCAGATCCGGAATGTGATCTAGATTATGTTCCAAATGAAGCAAGAAAAAGTAATGTTAGGGTGGCTCTATCCAACTCCTTTGGATTTGGCGGTCATAATGCAACGATTATATTAAAGAAGTATGAGGAGTAATGATGGATTCATTTTTACATTTAAGAAGGTTAACTTCTTAAAAGGAATAAAGTATAAGAAAAACTAAGGCTTTCGCTATCAAGGACTTGGCGATAAGCCAAGTTTTTCTAATCAAACTTAGGAGTGAGTACTGGTGGGTTTTTCGGAATTTCAACAAGAAATCGGGATATTTTTTTACAATGAGAAATTGTTGAGGCAGGCATTTACTCACTCATCTTATGTTAATGAGCACAGACATAAATCATTGCAAGATAATGAACGATTGGAATTTTTGGGAGATGCAGTGTTGGAACTGACAATCTCCCAGTTCCTTTATTCCCATTATCCCAGGATGAGTGAAGGTGAAATGACAAAGCTTCGGGCAGCTATCGTATGTGAACCGTCATTGGTCTCCTTTGCCGAGCAACTTCACTTCGGTGATCTTGTATTGTTGGGCAAAGGAGAAGAATTGACCGGAGGACGTGAGCGACCTGCTTTATTGGCTGACGTCTTTGAAGCATTTATCGGAGCCTTGTATCTGGATCAAGGGTTGGAAAGTGTTTTTCAGTTTTTGGATAAATATGTTTTCCCCAAAATTGAACATGGGGATTTTACTCAACCAACCGATTTCAAAAGCATGCTCCAGGAATATGTTCAGCATGACAGTTTGGGAGAGCTGAATTACCGTATTATTCAGGAAAGGGGACCTGCCCACCACCGGGAATTTGTTGCGGAAGTTCTGCTAAGTGATAAAGCATTGGGTCGTGGTGTCGGACGCTCTAAAAAGGAGGCCGAGCAAAAGGCCGCCGAAATGGCCCTTCATGAACTGCATGCGTTGAGGAAGCCGTTACAAAAAATGTAGCGGCTTTCTGTATTAGTGCCCTCTATTGTCATGACGTTCTTAGAAGAAAAAATAAAAAATGTTCAAAGAAAATTTTGGATATTATAGAAGGATTTTTGTGGAAATTTATCTAATGTTAGTATTGCACGGAATTCTACACTAATTTTGATCGACTGTCTGTTTACATTGTGGAGAAATTGTATCTCTTAAAGTCGAGGTTCAGAAAAATTTAATGGCAAATAAAATTGGAGAAGATGGAAACGATGTTTAAATTAAATCATGTAAAAGTCAAGGGAATTCTGGATATCGATCAACTGGTTATTCCGTCCCACCGCATTACCTGCATTGTCGGGGAAAGCGGAAGTGGAAAAACAACGCTGTTAAAGCTGTTGAATCATCTGATTAGCTGCGATGAAGGCGAGATTTGGGTGGATAATATACCCATATCTCAATGGGATCCGATTGAACTAAGGCGGAGCGTCGTCATGTTGCCGCAAACCCCAGCTATATTTAAAGGAACAGTAAGGGATAATTTGCTGATTGGGCTAATATTTTCTGAGAAACCGTCGGTTCAGGATGTTCAATTATCGGAAGTTTTGGAGAAAGTTCGCCTTCATAAAGAACTGGACCAGGATGCGGACTCTTTGTCCGGAGGAGAAAAACAGCGATTGGCCTTAGCTAGGGTGTTGCTGATGACCCCCCTTGTTCTGTTGCTGGATGAACCCTCTTCTGCATTGGATGAAGATACTACTAATTTTGTGATGCAGCAACTGGCGGGATACGTTAAGACCCAGCAAAAAACAATGGTTATGGTTACCCATTCTAAGGCAGTCGTTCAATCTTTTGCTGATCATGTCGTCGAAATACACAAGGGTAGGATTGTGGGAATAAGGGGGTGCAGTGGATGAACGGAGTTGGAAGTATCGATCTTCAACTTTGGCAATTAGCTGCGGCTTATATTTTTATTCTGTTGCTGATCGTGATCGTTCGGATCAAAGGAATTGAGAGGGAAAAGGAAATCTTGATTTCTTCCATTCGGATGACGATTCAATTGGTGCTCGTAGGTTATATCCTTGCCTATGTTTTTGATCAAAGGCATCCCTTTTATACCATAATTATTATCGCCATCATGCTCATCTTTGCAATCTATAATATTTTTAAACGGACCAAATCGCCGCTATCTGTCGAGATAAAAAGAATCATTGCCCTCTCCATGGCAGCGGGCATCTTGGCCAGTTTGACTTATTTTATTCTTGTCGTTCTGCAAGTGTTTCCCTGGTACGAGCCCAGGTATGTCATCCCGATTGCCGGGATGATCATCGGCAATGCCATGACGGGTATCTCCCTTGGCGTTAATACCCTTCTGGAAGGGATGACATCCAATAAACATTTAGTGGAGTCTGCTTTGATGCTCGGAGCCACACCAAAGGCTGCTTCCAAACAAATAGTGAATCAAGCATTTGATGCTGCGATGCTGCCAACGATTAATTCAATGGTAGGAATGGGAATCGTTTTTTTGCCGGGGATGATGACCGGTCAAATTCTTGGTGGTGCTTCGCCGATTGTAGCGATTGAGTATCAGATTGCAGTGATGCTGGGGATCGTCGGAAGCGTTTCTTTGACAGTGCTTGTTTTTGTTCAGTTTGGCTATAAAACATTCTTTAATTCCCGCAGTCAGATGAAGATATCTATTGGTAATCATAAAAGAAATTAAAATCAATATCGATTAACCAAGCAGGCTCCTTTCACAATACGGTGATCATATTAAAGATCATTCTCAAAATGAATCCCCAGATATTGAAATGGTAGATAGCAAATACCTAGTAATCAGCTAAGAACTAATGGCTATCTAGCAGTAATTGTTTTAGTTTTTTCCGAATGAAAGTGAAGTTGTGCGTGATACGATGGAAAACAGGAGGTTGAATTAAATGAATCATATCATCATCACAGGTGCATCCAGAGGATTGGGAGAGGCTATAACAAGAAAGTTACTGGTTCCTGAAAATCACTTGTTTTGCATTTCCAGAAAGAAAAATGAGGAGTTAATAACTAAAGCCAATAAAAACGAGGTTTCCTTAGATTATTATGAGTTTGACCTCGGCTCCTTAGAAAATATAGAGAATGTAATGAACAATATTTTTCAAAAACTGGATGATACTAAGGTTCACTCTATTGCTTTAGTGAATAATGCCGGGGTTGTTAAGCCTATAAAACCGCTTGAGAAGTGTGAAAGTGATGAAATTATCAATAATATAAACGTGAACTTATTGGCACCAATGCTGCTCACTTCTTTGTTTATTAGATATACGGAAGGGTTTAAAGTAGACAAGAGAGTTATAAATATCTCATCTGGAGCCGGAAAAAAGCCATATTATGGTTGGAGCTGTTACTGCACTTCGAAGGCAGGATTAGACTTGTTTACCCGATGTGTGGGTGTTGAACAGCAAAATAAAGATTATCCGGTAAAAATCTTGTCGATTGCACCTGGAATAGTAGATACGGATATGCAGAAAGATATTCGGGCATCAAATAAGGAAGATTTCGTGGATCTAAAACGTTTTATTTCCTACAAAGAAGAAGGGATGCTAATGTCACCTGAGTTTGTGGCTGAAAAAATTGTTCGGTTTTTAGAAGAGGATTTTGAACAGGGTGGAGTCATTGATATACGGGATCTACAATAAAAAGACTCTCGAATATGTATGACTTCAAAGGTTTATAAATGAAAAACCTCTTTGCCAATGAAACAGGATACCAAACGACAAAGATAGATGTAAGAGGTGTAGTTTCCAACGAAAATAAAGTACTAATGGTTCAAGAAAGCCATCTACCGTCGCCCTATCATGTATATAAGATATTTATTCGGTGTGAGATTATTGGCGGATCAGCAACGAGTGGTATGGAAACAAAAAAAGGTCAATTCTTTCCTAAGGATCACGAAATCAATAAAATAAGGAATGGTTGTATGTCAAACACTAAAAGATTTTTTAAGCTATTTTCCAAAAATCTAAAAGAGTCCTTGGGGCCAGGACAATATGAAGCTGAAGGCATTAAAGTAGTCTGTCCACATTGTAATCATGATAGATTCAAACTCGGAAAAGCCCAATTAAACACGGCTTTACTAACCTTTTTCAATCTTGATTTTGCTAACAGGTCTGCAGATACCTTAATGTGCGAACGATGTGGGAATATACAGTGGTTCGGAAAAAACATTAATAGAGTATAGAGAATCCTTTATTTTCACGGAGGAGTCAAACTTGGAAATTATACTTATCAGACACGGAAGATCAAACTGCGAGGATAACCACTATATAACAGCTAAAGAGTTTGCTGACTGGATCAATAAGTATGATCGGGAAGGAATTATTGGGGCTGTTCTATTTATCATCGGTGCAACTCATAGGAAGCTAATGGTGCAGTTATTGGCTTAGCTTCTTTTTTGATTACCATCATCAGGTTGATTCAGTTATAATGGATTGTGTTAAGGAGGTGGCCTCAACTTGTACCTCAAGCGTATTGAGTTATTTGGCTTTAAATCATTTGCAGATCGAACAGAATTAGAGTTTGTTCCAGGGATCACGGCTGTGGTAGGCCCCAACGGCAGCGGCAAGAGCAATATCTCCGATGGCATTCGCTGGGTTTTGGGAGAACAAAGTGCAAAATCCCTTCGCGGGTCCAAAATGGAAGACGTTATTTTTGCCGGAAGTGAGCAACGGAAGCCGGTGAACTATTGTGAAGTATCCCTGACTCTGGATAATACCGATCAATCCTTGGATGTGGACTACACTGAAGTGACGGTAACCAGAAGGGTTTATCGCTCTGGAGAAAGCGAATATATGATTAATCGCCAAACCTGTCGATTAAAGGATATCACCGAGCTGTTTATGGATACAGGAGTGGGAAAAGAAGCCTATTCCATCATAGGACAGGGACGGATCGAAGAAATATTAAGCACGAAATCTGAGGATCGCCGGGGAATTTTTGAAGAAGCGGCGGGGATTGTAAAATTTAAAACCCGGAAAAAAGAAGCCCTGCGAAAACTGGAAGATACGGAGCAAAATCTGTTGCGTATCCTGGATATTATCGCAGACCTTGAGGAACAGATAGAGCCCTTGCAGATTCAGGCAGAAGAAGCTCAAACATATAAAAGCATAAAAAAGGAACTGACTGAAAAAGATATTTCCCTCTATGTTTATATGATTGAAGATGTCAACCAAAAATTGGAACAGTCAACAAAGGCTGTTTCTCTTCTGCAGGAAGAACAAATATTGAAATCCACCCAACTTCAGCAAAAAGAGGCTCATGTGGAATCCCTTCGCCATGAATTGCAAAAGCTGGAAAATCAGGTGGAAGAGAATCAAAAAAAATTGCTGGAAATCAGCCAATGGGTAGAAAAAAAAGAAGGACAGCAGGAAGTATTTAAGGAGGGAATCAAGCATTATTCCCGACAAATTGAGGAAGTAAGCCAACGTATTTTACGATTGACCGATCAGCTTTCCGCTGCTGAGATGAAAACAAAAGAGACGCAGGATGCAAGCGAAAGAGTTAAAGATGATCTGGAACAGTTAAATAAACGAATGCAGCATGAAGAAGAACTTCTTCATTCCTATACAAGCAACCTGACGGGAGAATTGGAAGAATTAAAAACCAACTACATCGAATGCTTGAATACTATTGCCTCAACCCGCAATGATATTCGCAACTGTGAGCAGCAGGTTGCCTCAATCGAAAGAAAGGAAGAGAAAATTAGCCAGGATATCCATCATCTAAATGGAGAGGCAGCTTCCCTGGAGAAACAGGCAAAGGAAGTAGACTTTCAGATCAAGGCCCTTTCAGCCCAGTTGGAACAGTGTATTGATCAATACAAAAAGATTGTTGCCCACGCCAGAGAGATTACCATGACCCTGGAGGAAAAAAGAACAGAACTAAAGAGAGTGCAGCAACGGATTCATACCCTTCGTTCCCGGAAAGAAGTATTGGAAGAGATGGAAGCAGATTTCTCCGGGTTCTTCCAGGGAGTCAAGGAAGTACTGAAAGCCCGGAATCATCCACTGAGTGGTATTGAAGGCGCCATTGCCGAACTGATTCATGTGCCGAAACCTTATGAAACAGCGATAGAAACTGCCCTTGGCGGAGCCCTTCAACATATTGTCGTAATCGATGAGGCGGCAGGAAGAGAGGCCATATCCTTTCTAAAGAAGAATCAGTTCGGACGGGCTACCTTTTTGCCCATGGATGTAATGAAAGGGAGAGAAATGCCTCAGGAACAATACAGGAAATTGAAGGACGAGCCCGGATTTGTAGGCATAGCCAGCCACTTGATCAAATATAAAGAAATCTATCACGATGTGATCACCCATTTACTTGGGTTAGTTCTGGTTACGAAAACCTTGGAAGATGCGAACAGGTTGGCCTGGAAAACCGGTTATCGTTTCCGTATCGTGACTTTGGATGGAGATGTAGTCAATCCTGGTGGTTCCATGACCGGAGGTTTTTCCAAACAAAAATCGGTCAATCTATTGGGAAGAAAAAGGGAAATTGAACAGATCCAGGCAGAGTTGAAGGGTCTCGAAGAAGAAGAAATAGAATTAGGCCATGCAATCCTGCAGTTATCCCAACTCCTTTCCGAAAAAGAAAAGCAGCAAGAAGAATTGCGCTCGGAAGGTGAGTCCCTGCGAATGAAGGAAAGGGATGAGATCTCCAAACAAAGGGAAGTTGAAATTTCCATTAAAAATGTACAAGAGCGGATTCAACTTCTTCATATGGAGATTGACGGCTTCCACATGGAAAAGGATGACCTTTTGAAAAGAAAAGAACAACTGGAAGGGCAACTGCAGGAAAAAGTAGAAGAAGAAGTTCAAATTAAAAAAAATATCGAGATGCTGGAAGAAAAGCGGAAAGAGTCTGAGGGCATACTGGAGGAGAAAAAAGAAAAAATAACCGATCTGAAAATTAAGTATGCCGAAACAGCTAAAGTAAAGGAACAGCTGGATAGCGATTATGCTCGTTTGCTTCAGGAGAAGGAACATATTTTAACTGAAATGAGAGAAGCAAAGGAAGTAAGCGAGAAATATAAACGGTCCATTTTGGAACATGAAAAGCAGATTGAAGAATTAAAGACCCATTTGAAGCAGGATAGAGAACATAAAATGAACATAGAACAGGAATTAAATCAGCAAAAGCAAACCCGTACTACGATTCTGCGTCAGATTGACGGAGAAGAAGGGGAAGTCAAGAGCTGTAGAAGAGAATTGCGCAAAATAGAAGAAAAACTTCACGATAGCGAAGTAAAAGCGAATCGATATGAAGTGGAATTGGATAATCTATTGGAAAACCTTCGTGAAGAATATGGATTAACTTATGAGATGGCTAAGAATAGATACCCAAAAGTTGAAGATGTCGCATTGACCAAAAAAAAGGTATCTCAATTAAAATATGAACTGCAGCAATTGGGAGAGGTGAATTTGGGAGCCATTGAGGAATTTGAAAGGGTAAGCGAAAGATATCAATTTCTTACCACCCAGAGGGACGATCTATTGGAAGCGAAGAAAATGCTGTATCAGGTTCTTCGAGAAATAGATGAAGAAATGTCAAAAAGGTTTATGGAGACCTTTTATCTGATCAAAGAGCAGTTTCAACAGGTTTTTGCCCAGCTTTTTGGAGGCGGTACGGCGGATTTGTTACTATCTGACCCCGACAATTTATTGGAAACCGGGATTGATATTGTTGCCCAACCTCCAGGTAAGAAGCTTCAGAACTTGGCCCTTCTGTCAGGTGGAGAGAGGGCGTTAACCGCAATTGCGTTGTTGTTTGCCATCCTGAAGGTGAAGCCCGTTCCTTTTTGTGTATTGGATGAAGTGGAAGCTGCCCTGGATGAAGCCAATGTCAGCCGTTTTGCTGAATATTTAAGGGAATTTAGCGGACAAACCCAATTTATTGTTGTTACTCATCGAAAGGGGACCATGGAGGAAGCGGATGTTTTATATGGCGTCACCATGCAGGAGTCCGGTGTTTCATCCCTGGTATCGGTTAAATTGGAGGAAAAGGAAAGAATTATCTCTGCATAAAAAAATGCTTACACTTATGACGTAAACCTAATCATACCTAAAAGCCTATGATGGAGGAATGGAAATGAGTTTTTTCAAAAAAATCACCTCAAAATTTAAAGAAGGACTAAGCAAAACAAGAAATGCACTGGTTGAAAAAGTGGAGGAGTTGGTTTTCCGCTACAAGAAAATTGATGAAGAATTTTATGAAGAATTGGAAGAAATTCTGATTGCCTCTGATGTTGGGGTAAAAACTGTCATGGAATTGGTGGACGAGCTTCGACAGGAAGTGAAGGCTCGTAAACTAGAGGATGCTTCTGAGTTAAGACCAATTCTTTCTGAGAAAATTATTCAGCTGCTAAAAAAAGAAGATGAGGATTTGAGTCTCAATATCAATCCAAACGGTTTAACGCTCATCATGTTCGTCGGAGTAAATGGTGTTGGGAAAACAACCACTATCGGCAAGATGGCCCATATGTTTAAGCAGCAGGGAAAGAAAGTTTTATTGGCCGCTGGGGACACTTTTAGAGCTGGCGCCATTGAACAGTTGGAGATATGGGGAAACCGAGTGGGAGTTGATGTGATTCGACATCAGTCAGGGGCTGATCCGGCAGCGGTCGTCTACGATTCCATCCAGGCAGCCAAATCGAGAAACGCCGATATTCTTCTTTGTGATACAGCCGGTCGTCTGCAAAACAAAGTGAATTTGATGGAAGAATTGAATAAGGTTTATCGGGTGATAAAACGGGAGGTTCCCGACGGGCCCCATGAGGTTTTGCTTGTTTTGGATGCAACCACTGGACAAAATGCCCTTTCCCAGGCAAAGGCTTTCAGTGAAGCTGCCGGTTTAACAGGAATTATATTGACAAAACTGGATGGTACGGCAAAGGGCGGGATTGTTATTGCCATCCGCAATGAACTAAATATACCGGTTAAATTTGTTGGGCTTGGTGAGAAAATGGATGATCTTCAGCCCTTTGATCCTGAACAATTTGTACTTGCTATTTTTGGAGATTTGCTGGAACAGAAACAAGAGCAAAAATAAAACAACTTGACAATGTCTTGCGTATCAGATAATATATGTTCCTGTAAAGTGATTTACCTTTACACCTATTTAGTGGGTGATATCCATGCTGGAAAAAACCAATCGAATCAATCTGTTATATGATTACTATCACCCTCTTCTCACTGAAAAGCAGAAGCTTTTTCTGGAATTGTATTATCATGACAATTATTCTTTAGGTGAAATCGCCGAGGAATTTGAAATTACCCGTCAGGGAGTTTATGAGCATATTAAGAAAGCGGAACATGTCCTTGAAGAATATGAGGATAAGCTGAAGCTTTTCGCTAAAGGGCAGAAAAGACAAGAAATTCTAAAGCAGTTGCAGCAATATTTGACAAAACATATTAGGGAAAAAAATCCCGCTATGGAATGGCTTAGCCAGTTGAAGGAATTAGAGTAGGGGGTGAACAAGAATGGCTTTTGAAGGATTATCAAGTCGACTGCAGGAAACCTTTAATAAGCTTCGTGGAAAAGGAAAAGTGTCCGAATCAGATGTTAATGAAGCCATGAGGGAAGTTCGCCTTGCCCTATTGGAAGCAGACGTTAATTTTAAAGTAGTAAAGGATTTTGTGAATAAGGTAAAGGAAAAGGCAATTGGAAAGGAAGTCCTTAAGAGTTTAACCCCGGGACAGCAAGTTATTAAAGTGGTAAATGATGAATTGACTCAGCTGATGGGAGGGACACAAAGCAAGATTGCCCTTTCTTCAAAGCCCCCTACCGTGGTCATGATGGTCGGGCTGCAGGGTGCAGGGAAAACCACAACTACCGGAAAATTAGCTAAATATCTTCAGAAACAAAACCGCCATCCGTTATTGGTAGCAGGAGACATTTATCGCCCCGCGGCCATAAAGCAGCTTCAAGTCCTTGGGGAGCAAATAAAAGCACCCGTATTTACCATGGGTGATAAGACAAGCCCTGTGGATATAGCCAGGGGAGCCATTGAATATGCTAAGGCACAACATTTGGATTACGTCTTAATCGATACCGCCGGCCGCCTTCATATAGACGAAGCGTTAATGGATGAATTGAAGCAGATTAAAGAAGTAACCAAACCGGACGAAATTCTGCTGGTTGTGGATGCCATGACCGGTCAGGATGCCGTTAATGTGGCAGAAAGCTTTAACAATCAATTGGAAATCACCGGAGTGATTTTAACGAAGTTGGATGGTGATACCCGTGGCGGAGCGGCACTGTCTGTGAAAGCTGTAACAGGAACTCCCATAAAATTTGCCGGAATGGGAGAAAAGCTGGATGCACTGGAGCCCTTTTATCCCGATCGAATGGCTTCCCGGATTTTGGGGATGGGTGATGTCCTCACCCTCATTGAGAAGGCCCAAGCCAACATTGACGCAGAAAAAGCAAAAGAATTGGAGCGCAAAATCCGCAAAGCCGAGTTTACTTTCGAAGATTTTTTAAATCAAATGGAACAGGTCAAAAAGATGGGACCGCTGGATGAACTGCTCGGTATGATGCCCGGTATGAACAAGGTAAAGGGTTTAAAGGATATGCAGGTTGATGAGAAACAGCTTGCCAGAATAGAGGGAATCATCCGTTCTATGACCAAGGAAGAGAAGCAAAAGCCTGAAATCATTAATTCCAGTAGAAGGCGCCGCATTGCGAAGGGGAGCGGAACATCGATCCAAGATGTGAATCGTCTCTTGAAGCAATTTGAAGATATGCGAAAAATGATGAAGCAGTTTGGTCAAATGGCGCAAAAAGGAAAGAAAAAGAAAAAGGGGTTTAAATTTCCCTTTTTGCCGTAAATTTTGTTAGGAGGTGAATACAACATGGCAGTAAAAATTCGTTTAAAGCGTATGGGAGCTCATAAAAATCCATTTTATCGTGTAGTTGTTGCTGATTCCCGTTCTCCAAGGGATGGGCGTTTCATCGATGAAATCGGAACTTATAATCCGGTAGCTCAACCTGCAGAAGTTCACATCGATGAGGAAAAAGCCATTCAGTGGATTCAAAATGGTGCGCAGCCTTCCGATACCGTTCGCAGCTTGTTTAGACAAGTTGGTATACTAAAAAAAGTACACGAATCTAAGCAGAAATAGTGCCCGTTAAAAGGAGGCCATACCATGAAAGAATTGGTTGAAGTGATTGCAAAATCTTTAGTCGATCACCCTGAGGATGTTCGTGTACAGGAAATAGAAAAGGATCGCTATATCGTCTATGAACTTTCCGTAAATTCCGATGACATGGGAAAGGTGATCGGAAAACAGGGGAGAATTGCAAAAGCGATCCGCACCGTTGTCAGTGCTGCAGCAGCAAAAGAAAACAAAAAAGTCATTGTTGAAATTAGCTAAGGTTGGGGATTTCCTCAACCTTTTTCCCTCATATCTACTCTCTATCGTATAATTAAACGACATAAGTGAAAATCTGATTACACGTAAGGAGTCATCCATTTAACGACAGACCAACTTGGGAAGTGATTAAGGATGTCAAAAATGTACAATGTGGGAAAAGTTGTGAACACCCATGGGATCAAAGGAGAAGTCAGGGTCATATCCTCCACAGATTTTCCTGAAAAGCGTTTTAAAAAGGGGCAGACCCTTTTTTTAACATTTTCTGATAAAGAGGAAATTATTCCCCTTCAAGTCAGTTCCCATCGAGAACATAAGCAGTTCCATATTATCAAATTTAAAGAGTTGAACTCGATCAATGATGTAGAAAGGTTCAAAGGAGGCGTTCTAAAAGTATCTGAAGAAGACAGAGAGCCATTGCCTGAAGGTGAGTACTATTTTCAAGATATTATTGGTTGCAAAGTATTTACCACAGATGGTGCTTATCTTGGTCAGGTGAAGGAAATTTTGACTCCTGGGGCAAACGACGTTTGGGTTGTCAAACCGGAAAAGGGAAAAGATATCCTTATCCCCTATATCGATGACGTGGTGAAGAACGTTGATTTGGAACGGAAAGTCATTAAAGTTTATTTGATCCCAGGATTGATTTAATCTATTGGAGTGGAAAACTGTGAAGATTGATATTCTGACATTATTTCCCGAAATGTTTGCTGGTGTATTGAGTTCCAGCATCTTGGGTAAGGCTGAGGAAAAGGGATTGGTTTCTTTTCGCATTACTAATTTCCGCGATTTTTCAGAGAATAAACATAGAACGGTAGATGATTACCCATATGGCGGTGGGGGAGGAATGGTATTAAAACCTGATCCCATTTTTCGGGCAGTTGAACATCTTTTGGAGGATGCCACTTCGTCTCCCAGGGTTATTTTGATGTGTCCCCAGGGAGAGATGTTTTCTCAGAAAAAGGCGGAAATTCTTTCGAAAGAAAAGCATCTTATTTTTATCTGCGGACATTACGAGGGATATGATGAGCGGATACGACAGCATCTCGTCACCGACGAAATCTCCATAGGAGATTATGTCCTTACTGGAGGAGAGTTGCCCGCAATGGTTGTGATAGACAGCCTCGTTCGGCTAGTACCTGGTGTGCTGGGAAATGAAAATTCTGCTTTAACCGATTCCTTTCAGCATGGATTCCTTGAGTATCCCCAGTACACCAGACCCTATAATTTCAGAGGGTGGGTAGTACCGAAAGTGCTGATCTCAGGCAACCATGGGTTAATTGATAGATGGAGAAAAAAGGAATCCTTAAGGCGAACATTACATAGAAGACCTGATTTATTGCAAAAAGCAGATTTAGACCCTGAAATGACAAGACTTTTAGAGGAAGTTATAAACGAGGAGAACGAGAGATAAGCTGATAAAAATGCGATACAAATAAAAGCTTCCAAAAATATTGAGTTTACCCATTATGTATGATAGAATTCTTTTTGTGGCATTTCGCCTGTGAAAACGACGGTCCTCTACCTTACCTGAAGTCAGTGTATCAGGGCGATGTAACCGGAAATATGTCAGGATGAAGTATTTTATATCCTGTGCTGACCTTTGGCTTCTGATCTCTGGCATCCGTATTGGTATGAACGTTTGTGTGGAAGGAGGGAACTTCATGCAAGAAATTATTCGTCAAATTGGACAGGAACAGTTAAAGAAGGATATTCCTGACTTTCGTCCTGGAGATACTGTTCGTGTTCACGTAAAGGTTATTGAAGGACAGCGCGAACGTATCCAGGTTTTTGAAGGAACGGTGATTCGTCGCAGAGGAAGCGGATTAAGCGAGACTTTTATTGTCCGTAAGATCTCTTACGGTGTGGGAGTAGAGCGCACTTTTCCACTTCACTCTCCCAAGATTGATAAAATTGAAGTGGTTCGACACGGGAAAGTTCGCCGGGCGAAGCTGTACTATTTACGGAATCTTCGTGGTAAGGCTGCGCGTATTAAAGAAGTGCGTCGATAAGAAACAATTGGGGGCTTGGAGACAAGTCCCTTTTTGCATATATCATTGGGAGGAAAGTTTATGAACGATTATACTTCCGCAAATAATCATGAAAATGAAGAGAAAAAAGAAATTAAAGTTGCAGGGAATAATAAAGTTAAAAATGAAGTCTGGGAATGGGTGAAGGCATTGGCTTTTGCTGTCGTTCTCGCAATCCTGATTCGATCTTTTTTGTTTGCTCCCTTTGTCGTCGATGGAGAATCGATGATGCCAACTTTGAAGGACAGAGAGCGATTAATTGTCAATAAATTCATCTATCTTATTGGAGAACCGAAAAAAGGGGATATTATTGTTTTTCATGCAACCCCTGAAAAGGATTACATAAAACGAGTCATTGCCCTTGGTGGAGAAACAGTAGAGGTTAGAAACGACCAACTGTATGTAAATGGCGAACCAGTGGATGAACCCTACTTAGAACCTGAGAAAAAACAAGCCCGATTAGACGGATTCCCTCTGACTGGTGATTTTGGACCCGTTTTCGTTCCGGAAGGAAGTATTTTTGTGATGGGAGATAATCGGCGAAACAGTAAGGATAGTCGGATGATTGGTCCTATTCCCAAGGAAAGGGTGGTAGGCCGTGCAGATATCGTTTTTTGGCCAATCGAACAATTTACATTCCTCAACTCCATTCCCAAAACTGATTAATTGGAGGAGATGTTATGTCGATTCAGTGGTTTCCTGGCCATATGGCTAAAGCACGAAGACAGATTACTGAAAAGTTAGGACTCATCGATGTCGTGATTGAATTACTGGATGCCCGTCTTCCGCTATCAAGCCGGAATCCTATGATCGATGATATTATAAAAAATAAACCCCGTTTGATCTTGTTAAATAAAAGTGACCTGTCAGATAAGAAAGTAACAGACGAATGGGTGCATTTTTTTTCCAAAAGGCTAGGTTTCATGGCCTTGCCGATTGATTCATTATCAGGCAAGGGCGTTTCAAAAATTCCCGCTCTTTGTTCAGGCTTGGCTCAGCCTATCATGGCTAAACGCAGCGAGAAGGGGATGAAACCCAGAGCGGTAAGGACCATGATATTAGGGATTCCCAATGTGGGGAAATCTTCATTAATTAATCGTCTTTCAAAGAGAAATGTAGCCCAGACCGGTGACAGACCTGCAGTGACCAAGGGTCAGCAATGGGTAAAGGTGGGAAAGTCAATGGAACTCCTGGATACGCCTGGTATTCTCTGGCCCAAGTTTGAAGACCAGGAAGTGGGTTACCGTTTGGCAGCAAGTGGAGCCATAAAAGACGAGATCCTTGATTATCAAGATGTGGCTATCTATATTTGCAGGTTCTTAATGAAACATTACCCTAATCATTTAATGAAACGATATCGACTTCATGCTTTGTCCGATGATCCGGCAGAAGTATTGGAACAGATTGGAAAAAACAGAGGGTGTTTGATGCCGGGGGGGATCATTGATTTTGAGAAGGCCTCTGAGTTGGTTTTAAGAGAACTTCGTTCCGGTAAGCTGGGAAGGATTTCTCTTGAGTTCCCCCCACAACCATTGGAAGAGGTAGAAGTGAATGATTAATAAGAATTCTGGTCATTTATTTCAACAAAAAAAGAAATTGGAAGAAAAAGAACGGTTGGAAAAGATGTGGGAGTATGAGAAGATCTTATGGAATCAGGGAATCCGGTTGATCGCCGGCGTTGATGAGGCAGGCAGGGGTCCTCTGGCCGGTCCTGTGGTTGCTTCAGCGGTCATCTTACCGCCTGGATTTGATCCCCGTGAAATTAAGGATTCTAAGCAACTTTCAGAAAGAAAACGAAAGGAATTGGCCGTATATATTCAGGAAAATGCTTTGGCCATTGGACTTGGGATTGTAGGTGTGGAATATATTGATGAACATAATATTTTGCAGGCTACCTATGAAGCCATGAGAAGGGCTGTTCTTTCACTTGAAGTTAAACCTGAACACTGTTTGGTAGATGGCGTAAAAATACCTGAACTGAGAACTTCTCAAATGAAAATGATAGATCAAACGACTATCATTAAGGGAGATTCATTAAGCTTCTCCATTGCTGCCGCATCAATTATGGCAAAAACCACCAGGGATCAAATCATGATTGAATATGCTAGCTTGTATCCTCAATATGGATTTGATCAACATAAAGGATACGGAACATCGGATCATCTCAGACTAATACATAAATATGGCCCTTCACCGATCCATAGAAAAAGTTTTAAGCCAATAAAGGAACTTCTTGCAGAGTTGTAGAAAACAATCTCAAGAAGTTTTTTTACATCAAATCGCTCACCGATAAGTCAAATTTTTTCTTACAGCAACATCGTTGAAAAGGCTTATATAATATGCTTTTTAAAAGAAAGAGGGTGGTCTTATGAGCATTTCTCCCTTTTTGTTACCTCTTTTACAAGGGATGATGTTTTCTTCTCCATCGCCTGCCATTGAAATAAAACCGGGACAGATATTTAAAGGAAAAGTGTTAAAGCTGTTCCCTGACCAAATGGCATTGGTTCGTATTGGCGGGACCCAGGTCATGGCTAAATTGGAGACCCCTCTGTCTGTCCATGAGGAAACATGGCTGCAAGTTCTACCGCAGTCCAACCCCATTGCGTTAAAGGTGGTTTCGGGAAGGCAAAACCGCACAGGGAATCAAATGGGAAATGATGCTTCACCCAATCATATAAAAGTGAGTGAATTGTTGGATTCCCTGGGAATAACCCCAACGAAAAATAGTGAAGAAATTGTTCAGTATGTTGTAAAAAACCGTCTTCCATTAACCAAAGAAATGATTCTGTTTTTCCGGAATGCCTTCCAAATCGCTTCAGAAAGCAAGGAACCGCTCTCTTCTGCAGCGTTAAGAGAGAGCTGGTATAAAAGTGCACAAATCATTTTGGACAAAAACCTTCCATTAACTGAAGAAACCCTAAAAAGCGTTCAGATGATTATTAACGGTCCGTCTATTGGAAGCTTAATTGATAAATTGATGAATGCCATTAAAGTTTTAGAAATTCCATCTCAACAAGCGGCTGATCAGTCAAGCTCTCAATCTCAGCAGATACAAGTTATGAATCGGTCACAAGCTGAACCGCAACAGGCGCAAGTTTCTAATCTGTCACAAGTTCAATCCCAACAATTTCCATTTTCTGAACAGTCTCAATTTATCGAACAGGCGATCGTCCAGCTAAGAGGGAAGAAACCTGTGAATGATGGAGTGAATAAACTGATTCAACAGCTCATTAGGGTGTTAGAATTGATAAAAGGGTTTCCAAGGATGGATCAGGATAACAACCATTCAGCAATTGAAGCGATTAAACCGTCAGAATCCTTTTTACCACAAATGATTCGTAAACTTGGTTTAGCCTATGAGTCACATGTAAAGCAGATTCTCTTCCAGCCTGACGCTGTTCAAGTGCCTGAGACATTAAAAGGAGAACTTCTGCGACTTTTTTCTGTGCTGGAGCGGGCGGATATTCACGAGACATTACAACCCCGGGAGACAACGCAACTAAAAGATGCCGCTGTGAAATTGATTCAAAATTTAAATGGACAACAGATTCTTTCCAGGAATGACCAAAATCACCCCTTTGTGAACTACTTGTTTCAGATTCCTTTCTCCACTGCTTCTGGAGAATACCGAACGTTGTATTTGCAAATGGAATTTAAAAAGTCATCGGTTGGCAAACATATAGACTCGGATAATTGCAGAATACTTTTCTTTCTTCAATTGGATCAGTTGGGTGATACATTACTTGACGTAAATATTCTCAATCGACTCATCTCAATTCAGCTTCATACCAATCACCCAATGGTTACTAAGGTAGCAAAATTTTTTCAAGGGATTTTGTCAATTAATCTGGAAAAATATAACTATCGATTATCTAGTATGAAGGTGTCCAGCTTTCCTGAAGAAAAAGTGGAGGAAAAAAAAGAGATGAAGACCTATCAAAGGAGATACAGGGGAGTGGATATTCGCATATGAAACAACATGAAATCAGATCGGTAGCCCTTTCATATCAACAGGAAAAGGATATGGCTCCAAAGGTAATCGCCAAGGGGAAGGGAAGAGTGGCAGAAAACATCATTGAAAAGGCAAAAGAGCATCAAATTCCCATCCTGGAAGATTCCTCATTGGTTGAATTGTTGTCCCAACTTGATATTCATCAGGAAATCCCTCCTGAATTATATCAAGTGGTAGCAGAAATTTTGGTGTTTGTTTACCAATTGGATAAAGGGTGTCGGGGAGATGTATCATGATCGTAAAAAGCTGGGAGCCTTGGGAGAAGAATTGGCGGTTCAATATCTTTTGAAAAAAGGATATAAAATTATTCAAAGAAACTACCGCTGTCCCCTTGGTGAACTGGACATTATTGCTAAAGAAGGAAAGGAACTGATCTTTGTGGAAGTAAGGACGAAGTCAACACTCTCTTTCGGTTCCGGACTTGAATCCATCACCTATGCTAAGAGACGGAAATTAGTTCAGCTTGGACAATATTTTTTATCACAGAATTTCCAGCACCATGTTCATTATCGATTTGATGTGATCTCCATTTTTATTCCCCGTTCTAATGAATCCCCTGAGATGATCCCTGAGGTGGTTCATATACGGAATGCTTTGTAATGATCTATCCCAGAATGCGTTGTTGATGAAAGATTACACCCTTAACTTTCTGTCCAGTTCCCGATACTGGACAGCTTCAGCTACATGTTCTGTTTCTATTTTTTCTTTTTGAGCTAAGTCAGCGATGGTTCTGGCCAGTTTTATGATTCGGTGCAATCCCCTTCCGCTTAAGGACAGCTTTTTATATACTTCTTTAAGAAAAGAATTGGCTTCTTTCGTTAAAATGGCATATTTTTTTACCTGAGTGGCATCCATGTCCCCATTCCATTCGATATTTTCTTTTGAAAACCGATAATTTTGCCTTTCCCTTGCTCCCAACACCCGGTTGCGAATGGTTTCGGAACTTTCTTCCTGATGGGAAGTATTCCAAAATGAATCTACCGGTACCCTTAGCATTTCCAGTTGAATATCCATACGATCCAACATCGGACCGGATAATTTATTTCTGTACTTTTGGATTTGAGTAATCGTACAGGTACACGGTTGTTCTACGGTTGACTCAAAGCTGTATCCGCAAGGACATCCGTGTGGGTAACAACTGTTGAAAAATTATACTCAGCTATAACTGTAGAGGAAGAACGACCATCTTTATCGATGTCGGTTTTTATTGTAATCTGTTTAACAAGACTTCTTACAATTTCCCTTTTCACTTCGAATGGTGGGGTGTCCTTGATTTTCAAACGAATCTCTTTTAAAAGCTCTTCTACTGATTGAAATTGTTGCTCTAAACTTGTTTCTTCTAAAATCTGACGTTCCAATGCTGAAATTCTTTGTTGGAGTGCTAGTTTTTCCTGAGTGATCTTTTGGATTTGCTCCTCAACGTCCTTACTGGTTATAATTTTTCTTCTGAACAGATCAAGTATCGATTGCTTTTCAGATTCTTTATCCATGATCGCTTTAGAAATCATCTCTTTTTCACTTTCTAGGTTTTCACGTTGGGATTCTCTTTTGTTTATCGTTGCTGCAAGTTCTTTTATAGATTCTCCTGGATGATTAACAAAGTTTAAAATGTCATTCCATACATAGTCTTCGATCCATGCCTTTGGTACATTTTTTGATCGACATTTGCCATATAAAGGACCTCTATAAGACGTTTTTCCCCCACAAACATAATATTCTTTTCGCTTATTGTTTCTATCAGGGTAAGATCTGCCGTGATAACTAAGCCCGCAACATCCGCATTTGATTAGACCCCGTAACAAAAAATGTGTTTTTGCATTTCTAGTTGCTTCAAGCTGATTCTCTTTTAAAGTTTGTTGCGCTTTATCCCAAATTTCTTCAGAAACAATTGCAGGGACTTCACGTGGTATCAGCTCGCGCTTTTTATTGGTTCTTTTTCCATAGTAATGGATACCTTTGTATGTAGTATTTATGATCATATTTCTAATTCGCCCAGGTCTCCAGATACCAGCGGTATTTTCTTTCCGCTTTCCTCTTTTTAGCTGACGTCCATCTTTGGTATAGGAGGGGGGGACACCTAAAGCATTAAGATAGTCGGCTATTTTTATCGTACTATAACCTTGATTTGCAATAAGGCGATATATTAATCTGATCACATCAGCCTCACTCATATCCATACCAGGAAGATGATCTTCATTTATCTCCAGATATCCTTCTTCATTGATCCTGTACCCATAGGGCACTATGCCGCCCAGCCATTTCCCTTCTCTAGCAGCTCTATTGGCTCCATACCACATCCGTTCCAGGATAGTTTCTCTCTCTAAATCGGCAACTCCGGCTAAAATGGTAAGTAAAAATCGGCCATTAGGGTCGCCGGTGTCGAATGGTTCGGTCATGGAACGGATTTTCACACCATACTGTTCCAACTCGTAAACTGCATTTAAGATAATCCGTGCAGACCGGCCTAATCGGTCGAGACGATAAATCAGAAGTACATCAAAACGCTTTGCTTTAGCATCTTCAAGTATCCGTTTACCTTCCTCACGCATCTCTAGTGGGATAGTGCCGGTTACCCCATCGTCTTTATACCACTCGACCGGAACGAACTCATGCAAGTCGCAGTATTTGCGGGCAAATTCCAACTGGTTTTCTATTGTTTTTCGCTCCGCTTGATCCTCTGATGACACCCTTGCATAAACTGCTACTCTCATGTTTGTTCACCTCTCCGTATGAAATCACGAATAATACTCATTTGAAGAACATCCTCAACATCAGCAACCTGGATGATAAATTGTTCAATCTCCGTCACATCAATACCGTATTCTAAAACCCGTTGCTTTACATAGGGCAAATAAATACCAAACTCATTAGTTTTATCGTAAACCCGTGTTAAGTCGGACATCAAGATAGAGAAGCTCATGATATTTTCATCGAACTCATCAACTGGAAAAGATTCAAAAGGAGCCTCAATAGGGACATAGAGATAATCATCAGACCAATAAATTCCATCTAAGCTAATTACAAACCATATGGGTACTAATTCACCTTCATGATAATCGTAATAAACTTTGTATTTCATTGATTTGCCGCTCCTTTCTTCAATATTTGCTTATAAAGCTTGTCCAAAATCCTCTTTGTTTCTGGTGACCAATTTTTAGAATTTGTTTCTTTATTGTAATATTTGATTTTAGCGATGAATTGTCGGTTGGATTTTTCATGCTGAATACGCTCATGTATTTGCTGAAGCCTTGTTTGTACTAATGATAAGGGTAAATTAAACTCCTCAGCAATAGCAGGAGCCGACAAATTCTGAAACTGCTTTAACATGTAAATTGGCATTGCAGAATATAGCTGAAAGTGGCTGGCCTGTATTTCCTGTAGTTCTCGAAAAGCACTGGGCATAAATCGTTGATTCCCATGATGCAGTACGGGATGGCAAAGTTCGTGAAAAAAAACTGCTCTTTTATTTGGTTCGTCTAAGGCATCATTAATAAATATTAAACAATACTCATCATCCCATTGAACATGGGACGGAGCTTTAGTGCATATAACTTCAGCATTAAAAATATATGAGATACGGTCTAATTCTAAGTCTGAAGCATATTGAATCCCGTTTTCCATATATTTTTGATAGATCCACTCTTCCAAAGGTGACATTTTATATAGAGAAAAATCCATGGCAAACCTCCGTAAAAATAGGAATATATGTTCTATTTTATATTTCGGAATCGAATTTTACAATATATATAACAATAATTGTCATAAATCGTCATTTTTCGACAACAGTCTGTAAAAAGAAAACGACACTATAACCTAAATTAGTGTCGTTTTTTTGCTGCATTTTATTTTTCTGCTTTATCTTTGGCTTTGCTTCTGGCTTTCATCTTTCTGAATAATTCCAGGCTTTCTTTTAAATACTCCAATTCTTCTTCAGTTAAATTTTCTCCTCCACCATAAAACGCAAGCCCCTCAGTGTGTTCAGTTCTTTGACTATCTATGCGACCAAGAAGGTAATCAACGGATTCACCGAAAAAATCTGCGAACCGTTCAACTATATCCATATCCGGTTTTCGATTTCCGTTTTCATAACCGGAAATGGTTGATTCAGCTAGATTGATTTTTTCACCTAACTGTTTCATGGTTAGTCCTTCTCTTTTTCTAAGTTCGCGCAATCTTTTTCCGAACATCCGCATCTTAAATACCTCCTCTACACATCATTATACTTTGCACTATGCGAAAGTAAAAGTTAAATTAAAAAAACTTTGCATAATGCATTGACACTTTGCAAAATGAATAGTATATTAATGTCAGAACAACGCATATCGAAAAGTATGGAGGTGATTAAATGAATAGTTTACCAAAACAGGCCCGTATTGCAACAGGATTAAGCATCGAAGAAGCGGCACGCAAGCTTGGCATCCCGGCAGGGTATCTGTCGCAAATCGAGAACGGTCAGCGTCAAGTCAGCGCAGAACGCGCAGAAAAAATCGCTAATTTATACAACAAGAAAAAAGATGAAATTTTTTTACCCAGTCGCTATGCGATACGCGAAGTTAACGCGGGTAATAGTGAGCAAACCGCCACATCAGCTTAGGGGGTGTTACAAAGTGAGAAACCATCAACTAAGAAACCTAAAAAATATAGTTTTCCGAGCTGTTTATAAGCCTGACATGGAAAAAATGGTAAATGCTCTTCGGATACTGCATGAGTACAATCCTTCAAGCGATAAGCCAACAACTGAAGAAACAAATTCAATAAAAGAAAAATTAACAGGGTAATCATTTGTATTCTATATTTTCCTCTTAATTCCTTTTTGATACTTTAATTTTTTTGGAGGTGGAGAATAATGCTTGACATTCAAATTAACCAGCAAGAGGTTCGCCAACTATACTTAGAAAAACTCAAGGAAAAAATCAAAGAAGTCGATTCAGAATTGGTGTTTTGGGATGCTGCAGAATTAAAACGCCGCACCTGTATGAGCTGGAACACGATACAGAAAGAATTCTTCTTCGACCCGAGATTCCCAAAGTACAAAGTAGGGAACAAGTGGTATTTTCCCGCTCAGGAAACAAAAGAATTTCTATTGCAATGGTTGAGTCATCGCCCTCGTTGATAAAACCGTGTCAATAACCCCCACCTTGAATCGGGGTCTCGTGCGCCGATTAGGATGAAAATTTAGTTAATAAGGAGCGATTAGGCAATGCCCAAATGGCTGGAGATACATGCAAGTTATCGGGCATATATACGGCAGCTTCAAACAATGATCGAAGAAGAAAGTATTTTGGCAAACAAAATAAATCCTAACTCTCTATTAAAACGACTCAGAAATCAAAGAATCCGAACATATATCAACTTGTGCCGGGAGAGCTATATCAAACTTGGAATGAGAATAGGGGAAGAGCCAGAAGCTTGGTGGCTTGAACGGTTATCGCCGATAGAGAAAGAAATTTTTCTGTTGCGGTACCAGAACAGGCTTAATTTTAAGGAGATAGAAGAGCATACGGGCTTTCAAAGAAGTGAGGCAAAACAATATTTTGAAAGATCCATTCGTAAAGTGCTGGAAACGATGTTAGATCAATCATTTTAGCAGTTTCCAGCCCAGAGCTTCTTTAGCAGGAAGTTGTGTGCTGGAAATTAGGAATTTCAAAGGGGGAAAAGGAATGTACTATTCAGCAGTTTTTACTGTTCAGGTGCGGACTGGTATGGAATTTCGGGCGAAAGAGATGCTTGAATACCTCATGAAACGGCAGAAAACTGGAATCAAAGCGGTACATATTATCGCCAGCTTTACTCAAAAGCTGGTAGGTCGAGAGAAAGACCCTCAATTGAGATGTCTAACCCCTGGATACATTTTTGTCGAGATGAACAAACCGGAAGACTACAAGCCTAAGTTCGTCAAGACGAAGGGAAGGGTCACCGATGTGCCTTTCAAAATCTGGCACATCATTAAATCTGTTCCGCTCGTTCAGAGAATTTTGGACGATGAAATGACAGGGGAAGAGTTCTGGGAATTTGCCAAAAGCATTGATTGTGATGCAACGATAGAGTCTACCCTCCCTGGCAGCGTGGAAAAGCAGAAGAAGGAAGCCAAAGAACTTTTGCACAAAGCTAATACGACCAATGACAAAAAAGAAATGAAAGAGTATTTGAAGCAATATGAAGCGATAGAAAAAACTACAGCTGAAGAAGTTGCAGAAACATTGGAGGAAGTTCGGGAAGAATTACAAGACCAAATGGAGCACATTGAAACAGAATCTACTGCAAATACAGATGAAAAAGCAGAAATCAACGAAAAACTGACGTTTATAGAAAAGTGCCAGGCCTTTATTAACAAGAGAAAGAAAGAAACATTCCGGTTCCCCATGTCATTCTTTGAAAGAGTGTATAAGAAAATTGACCCTGACGGAAAAACGATCCCAAGGAAAAAAATTCTAACCCCGACCTTCATCATCCCCGTTTTAGTCGAACATTTACGAGAACATTTGCGAAACGAGATAAGGGGGTGGGGGAGATGTTCACCGGAAAAATCACCAAGATCATTTACCGAAAAGAGGATTTCCTGATTGCCAAACTGGAGGCCAGTGATGGGGATTATGTTATCAAGGGATCAATTTACGGGGTGGACAGTGGGGAAACAATTACGGTGGATGGGGAATGGGTCACTCATCCACAGTATGGGAAGCAACTGGAAGTCACCCGTTGGGAACGGCCGTTGCCGAAAACAAAAAGTCAGATTATCGCTTTTTTAGCTTCACCCTTAATCAAGGGATGCGGAGAAAAACGGGCAAAAGATATTGTTCAGCATCTTGGGGAGGATTCGCTGAACAGGATAATGAAGGATGGGGAAGGCTGTCTGCTTCCCATCAAAGGAATTGGACAACAGAAGGCTGCCAAGATTGTGGAGAGTGTTCGTTTAACGTTTGAGATACAGAACATCCTGATGCGGTTGTTGCCATACGGAATCACGGCAAATATGGTGGTTAAAGCCTACAAGGAGTTCGGTTCAAATACAGCCGAAGTCATCTTGAAAAATCCCTATCAGTTGACCAATTTAAAACTGATAGGATTTCTAAAGGCTGACGAGATTGCCAAGCGAATTGGTATTTCGCCTGCTTCGGGATATCGGATTGAGGCATGTGTGGATTATGTATTGAAAGAAAAATGCTTTAACATAGGGCATTGTTATCTGCCAGAGGATGAACTGATTGCGGATACATTAAGGGTGTTGAATCACAATGCCAAGGAGCAAATAACACGGGCAGAAGTGGAGCAGGGGATTGCTGCTCTAGAAGCTAATGAACGAATTGTCATAGAAGACGGCGTGATTTATCCAACTTTTTTATACAAACACGAAAAAAGAGTGGCCCAGAAACTTTCAAAGAAATTGAATGGTTCCGGGAATGGCGAAGCCATGCCTTTTTTGGTAGAGCCGGCAATCCGGGATTATCAGCGGAAGAACAATATGGTATTGGCTGAAGGGCAACGGGAAGCGATCAGAAAGCTATTCACCGAAAGTTTGCTCATTCTTACTGGGGGCCCTGGTACGGGAAAAACCACAGTCATCAAAGCGATGATTGAGATATATCGTGAGAGATTTCCAAAGGCTGAAATATCTCTTTCAGCCCCCACCGGACGAGCCAGTCGTAAGTTAGCTGAATTAACAGGGGTGGACGCTTGTACAATACATAGGTTGATAGGGTTCCGTCCTGGAGAAGATCCCGTTTTCGATGAAAATAATTTTTTGCCGTGCGATTTGCTCATCGTAGATGAAGTGTCCATGATGGACATCCAGTTGGCCGATCTATTGTTCAGTGCGGTTGCCCCCAAAACCAAAGTATTGTTGGTTGGGGACAGTGATCAACTCCCGTCAGTTAATCCTGGGAATGTGCTAAAGGATATGCTGGATGCCGGGGTTGCCCACGTGAAATTAACAGAAATATTCCGACAAGCACAAGAAAGTCAAATTGTGATGAATGCACATCGGGTTAATCAAGGGAAGATGTTTGCCATTGACCCTGAGAAAAACGATTTCTACTTCATCCATCGGGAAAGCCCGGAAGAGATAGCGGAAACGATCCGGAAAAGCGTTTTACGATTCTTGCAACTGGGGTATACACCATCGGATATTCTTGTCCTCAGCCCCATGAAAAAGGGAGAGATCGGCACTCAGGAACTGAATCGTATCTTGCAAGAAACGATTAATCCTCCAGCCCTCTACAAAGAGGAAATACCAGCCGGAAAGACGATCTTTCGAGTGGGAGATAAAGTGATACAGACAAAAAATAACTATAACAAGGAAGTGTTCAATGGGGACATCGGGGTGATTAACAGGATTGATACCCTGTTGGATGAAGAAGGGGAGCCAACCAATGAGAAGGGGCTATATTGCTCTTTTAATGGGAGAGAGGTCATCTATACAAAAGATGATTTGAAAGAACTGCAATTAGCTTATTCCATCACAGTCCATAAGAGCCAAGGCGGCCAAGCCCCTGTCGTCATCATGCCTGTGTCTACCAGCCATTATATTATGCTTGCAAGGAATCTCGTCTATACCGGGATAACGAGAGCCGAACAAAAAGTTGTGCTGATTGGAACGCAAAAAGCGTTGAGTATAGCGGTCAGTAATAACAAGATAGTGGAGCGAAATACTAGGTTGTCAAATCGTCTAAGGAAAATAATGTCCTTGTTTGAACAACAGAAGGCAGGTGTCGCAAGTGAACTTAGAAAAAGCCTTTAATATTGCGGAATTAAAAGCAAAAACGAGAGAGCAAAACAAAGGAGTTGATTTAGAGACAGTCAACAAAGAGGCAGATAAAGCGGAGAAAGCGGGCTATATCCTTGTGAAAAGAAACGAATACAACAAGGCTAGACACTCAATATTAAATAACGTAAACATGATTCATTTGCTAAAAAGTAAGTATTTAACAGTGGCAGAAGGATATTTACTGCTTAGTATCGCAAATCTTTTACGGTATGACAGCAATATTATTGTGGATGATAATAACGTTCCGATGTCCGTATCTGATATTGCCGAATTATTTGGAAAAAGTCGTGAACAAACAAGCAGAAACGTTAACCAACTGATAAAAAAAGGGATAATTCATCAATACGCAGATCCAGAAGAAACTTTGACTTTTGGCAGGGTTGTATCCGAAAGAATATTAATATTAAATCCAGAGCTTGTGTATGCTGGGGACAGAAACAAAATCAATCACGCAATGAGTGTTATAGCTATTCAAAGAGATAAATTAGAAAAAAACAAAATTTATCTACCGTGGAAAATCTGGATAAAACCAAAAGCAAACTACGGTCAATTATACCAACGAAAAACTTACTTGAAATTAAAAAAAATGATTCCAATTAAAGGGGATGTGTAGGAAAAACATCACACCCTTTAAGTAAGTAGGGATAGTGTTTGGGTTATGTGTGATGAAATCATCACACAACTGTGACGACATCATCACGCTTAAAAAACGCCTAAATCCCTTGATAGGAAAGGTTTTCTGCTGTTTTTTTGGGCGGAGTCTCTTCTTTATCTTATTATATATAGAGCGAATAACAAAAATTGGAAGGTGATAAAAATGGCAGTCAGTCAATGACCCCCACCTGAAGGGTAGATTAAGCCTGCATTCGTTTGATTTTGAAAACAGGCGAGTGACGCAGAATGCCAAGCAAGAAGAGTGTCAGAAAGTGTTTCAGCAGACGTGGTTTGTTAAGAAAATTAGTTAATACACATACGAAAGGGGAGAAGGTGCATTCCTCTCCGACCTGTAGAGGATCGGAGTCTCCTGCACCAATTATGATGATGATTCAAGAGGAAGAAAAAATATGTCCAGCAGTTCAGGCGATCTCATCCAACATCGATATTTTGATCAAAACAAGATATTTAACCACTCCTGAATATGCAATATTATTATATTTATCGCTTATGTTAGAGAAACATACAAACAAAATCATAAATCAAGATGGAACTAATGCTACTGTTACAGATATTGCAAATTTTTTAAACAAAGATCGAGGTAATACTGGCAGAAATATCACCCATTTGATTGAGAAGGGTATAATATTTCAATCAAAAGAAGGAAAGGAACGAATTCTTTTTCTTAATCCTGAAATCGCCTTTTTCGGTGAAGAAGAGGATGCTGAAAAATTCGACCCCGTTATTGTAAAACTTCTCTTAGAAAACGATATTATCCAAAAAAACGGGATCAATTTCGTATGGAAAGTAAAGTTAGATAAAAAAACAGGATTAGGGAAATTGGTGCATAGAAGCAAAAGAAAAGACAAATAAGGTCGGGCTAAAAGTGAGGGAAAAAGGGTAGAATTTCGATACCCTTATCCTCCCCAATCCTTTTCAGCCTAAAATCAAGACAAGAAAGGAGGGTTTTTATGCTAAATGTTGCCGAGATGCTCGAAAAATTCCGCATGATCAAAAGTCAACTTAAGCAAAAAGGTTGGCGTGGGTATATCGTTGTTAATCCATACAAAGATTCTTGGATTAACGGCGATCAGAATGTGAGTATTTGGGAGCTTATTTGTGACGAGGATAAATTAGTCGTTTTCGTTGATGCAGAAAAAACAGATTGGAGCACGGTATCAAAAAAACATTTGGAATTGTTTGTTGAAAGGATTCAGGATCTTAGGCTCGACAACATGGAAGTTGGGGCACTAACTTCGAGACATATTAACAATCACGATACGATCTATTACGGGGTTGTTAATATTAATAACTTTGACAGGTTTGTTGGTGCTCTTGGTGAAAGGTATGCGCATACCCATCATGTAGTGTAAAGGGGGCTGAAGGGGGAAGGGGGAGGGGTATCCGGTGCTTAGCAATAATGTCACCCTATTCCTTTCCCAGCCCCCTAGTCCTCTTTGTTTATCACATCGCCTGTAAGGATATCAGTCCACAAAACGTCATCACGAAGAAGAGGTTCAGGATTATTTGCACTTTCGATTCGAATGTACCATTTGTCTAAGTCAATATCCTGCATTGCTTCAAGGAGAATTGGTAAATCTTCATCAGAATTTTGGAAGAGGAAATTCTTAAATTGCTGGTATAATTCTGAATCCAAGTTTTGAGGTACAGCGTTCTCAGGTACAGCAGGGAAACTGATTTTTACGTCTCGTCCGTAAACTTCAATTCCTTTTCTTGTCGTTCTAACATGAGAGAAACCATCTAAAAATCGAGATATCATTTTCATCATTGAAGCAGTTGGAACATAACTGGAACCACAAAATGGACATGTGTATCCGGCAAAGAAATCGGTTAGTTGGCTCTTAATAAATCCTGTTTCAGCCGGGAATTTGTTATGTCCTACATGGCAATTTTTCTCATTGCACGAGACACATCCGATCACAAATTTAGATTCATCCACGAACATCAACTCCTCATTAGGGGCTGGAATAGAGAGTCATACTTTGTGAACTTTCGGCATGAGCATTCCCAATTCCTTCTTCAGCCCCAAAAAAATCGAAGTAGATCAATCAAATTACTTTACTTTAGAAAGGAGACGTGCCTGAAATGGAAATCTTGAAAAAGCTGTTGAAGATGTTGAGAGAAACTGATCCAGAAACTTACTTTCACACGCTAAGGGTAACCAAAGTGTCTGCCGAAATTGGAGAATTGGTTAGATTGTCTGCAAGAGAACAAGGTTTGTTGAGATGCGGTGCCATGCTTCACGATCTTGGAAAATTGTTTGTTCCAAAAGTGATCTTGGAAAAACCCAGCGGACTGACAGAAGCAGAATATGGCATAGTAAAGAAACATCCGGAAACGGGTGTCACTATGGCAAAAGAATTTCACTTGCCCAATGAAGTATTAGAGATTATTTTGTATCATCACGAAAGGGTGAATGGGAAGGGGTATCCCTATGGTTTGAAAAGGGACGAAATACCTCATCTTGCAAGAATAGTGTCTATTGCAGATGCCTTTGATGCCATGACTTCGGATAGGCCATATAGACGACCGATGTCAACGGAAAAGGCTGTAAAAATTATTGAGGAGAATCTTGGGACCCAATTTGACAGCGAATATGGAAGTTTGTTTATTCAAAGTTTAGCAGGTGGTGGTAAAAAATGTTGGTTATCGAAAAAAGAGTCAAGGACAGCAATGTCATTCAACGAATTCGCAATGAATCGGGACACCTTTGTGAATACATTGATCCAGTAACAGGTGGGCGGTGTAACAAAGAAGCCCCCGGGGAACCTCATCATATCAGAACAAGAGGGGCTGGAGGAAGCGATATCCGGGAGAACCTTATTCAATTGTGCGGCGAACATCATCAAATGTTTCACGATGGCAATCTGGATCGTCATCATCTGATAGAGATCGTGGCAAAGCGTGAGGGAAAAACCGTTGAAGAAATTTACGATATGTTAAAGTTGCCGATGCCTGATAAGGCAGAAGAAATCAAACCGATGGAGGAACGGCCTCCCATTGAACAATTAATTCAGGCATACATACAACTGGAAGAGCAGGAACAGGGATGCCGATGGGCGAAAGGTCAGCTTTTGGATGCTGTACTGAATACCGGGACGAAAGTTACTTGGCTATCCAGTCAAATTGGAATCAGTACAGCTCAAATTAGAGAATTGGTCAAGGTGTATCGAGCGTTTCCTAACGAGGGTATGCGCATACCGGGATTGTCCTGGTATCATCATCGGGTGGCAGTCAACTCTTCAGCCCCTGAAAAATACCTTGCTATAGCAAATGATGAGGGATTATCAACAAGAGAGATGAGAAAAAAGATACTGGAAGATGAGGGAAAATTGGATACTGCTCAATCCGAAGAAGATAAGGACCAAAACGAAGCAAAAAAACTGTTGGAGAAAGTGGAAAAGTTTATAGCAAAAGGTGGTGAGTCTGCACACTGGTTAAGAGAACAGTTGCAGGCTATTTTTGTGCGGTAAAAAAAAGGAGGGATAAAAAAATGAGTGAGATTCAGGAACTGAAAAGCCATATAAAAAAATTAGAGTCTGTTTTCACTGCGGCCTTGGAGGAATTAGAAATAATTGAAGACGTGGATTACAACATACTCTCAGCAGACGAACGATTTGAATTCAACCAGATTAAGAAAATAAAAGATCGTTTGTGGACTCTACATCATATTCTGGAATACGTGAACATGTCTGTTACAGCTGAAGGAATTTTGTTCAAAAATGAAGCTGGCAGATATGCGCTTGATGAGTACACTTACTTTACTTGTGGTTCAGACATTGAGGTTCTTATTAAGGATGCCGATGGCGAAAATTATTGGGTAAAAACAAGAGTCGAGCATGACGGTGAGGATTATTATTTGGTTAATTTCCCTCAACTTTCGATGCTTGGGCTCTACGTACGAAAAAGGGGGTCAATGACCCCTACTTAAAGAAGTAGGGGCTTGGGATGACGATACCAGGCGAAAGCATTGACTAGACAAAGGCGAAAGCCTACGCCCTGATGGGCTACAAGCACCTCCCGGATGCACGCCCTAGTCTGGGGAAATGCGGCAGAATCGTTAAATGCCACGGCTATAAGCCTAAGCCTGTCAGGCATTGTCGAAGGGCACG
Organism: Microaerobacter geothermalis; assembly: GCF_021608135.1. NCBI lineage: Bacteria > Bacillati > Bacillota > Bacilli > Caryophanales > Bacillaceae > Microaerobacter > Microaerobacter geothermalis. The sequence continues at coordinate 15,204 of NZ_JAKIHL010000025.1, read as the reverse complement.
AAACTCTGAAAGGAGGCACGAATACCGTGCAAAAAGTACCAGTGGTACATCAAGACGGAACACCACTCATGCCCTGCTCTCCTGCAAAAGCAAGAAAACTATTAAAACAGGGAGCAGCGGTCAAGAAGTGGACAAAAACAGGAATTTTCTATATCCAGCTAACTACCCCTACGAGCAAACATACACAGCAAATGGCGATGGGAATAGACCCCGGTGCTCATTATGACGGCTATTGTATCGCTACCAAAGAACAAATGCAATTATCAGGGATGTTGGTGGTCAAAAACAGAATCGCCAAGAAGATGGAGCAAAGACGAAATATGAGAAGAGCACGGCGGTTTCGTAAAACAAGAAGGAGACCCAAGCGGTTTACCAATCGCCTTCGTAAAGAAGGATGGTTGCCGCCTTCGATCAAGGCAAAGGTAGAGTTGAGAATTCGACTCATAGAATCCTTGCTAAAAATCTACCCGATCACCGATTTTGCCGTAGAGGACATGAAAGTAGACGGTAACCGGTTGAAAGGGGAGCAAGGTAGGCAGTATTACACATGGACGATGCTGGGAAAGAGCAAGTTGTATGCCTTTTTGAAGTCCCGTGGCAATCTCTGCTTGTATGACCCGGAGGATACGAGAAAAGCAAGAGAGATCAACAGATTGGAAAAGACCCACAAGAAGGGTGAACTTGTTTTTTCGTCCCAAGCGGTAGATGGGTTGGCGTTGTGTTGGTTGTTGTTGAGGACAAAGAATCTAGTTGTTACAACCTTCATGGCATGGCGTAGACCAGAGATGGCAAGACGGCAACTTCATGTCTTTCAACCCGCAAAAAGTGGTGTACGCAAGCCATACGGAGGCAGTTTTGCATTGGGATTCAAAAAGAACACCGTGGTTTGGTACAAAGGCAAACTATACCGAACAGGTGGCACAACCAAAGAGAGATTAAGCTTGCATTCGTTTGATTTTGAAAACAAGCGAGTAATGCAAAATGCCAAGCCGGAAGAATGCCAAAAGGTATTTCAACAGACATGGTTTGTTAAGAAAGTGAGTTAGACAAATTTGGAAACGAAAGGAGAGAAGGTGCATTCCTCTCCGACCTATAGAGGATCGGAGTCTCCTGCACCGATTAAGGTGAGAAAAATGGTATTAGTTTTGACAGAAAAGAAATGCAAGGAATGTGGTCTCAGATTAACCACATTTGAGGTCGAGGAAAAAAGAGGCCTTTGCATCAGTTGCTTTAAAGAGGGTAAAAAATCATGACGGGACCTACTCATTTGGTAGTTGCCATTACCGTCACAGTATATGCCGGTCAAACATCACCTTCAGCCCTTATTGTTGCAGGGATATCATCTTTGCTACCGGACATAGATGTCAAAAGCTCTCTGATTGGGAGGACGGTTCCTGTACTCCCCCGTATAATCGAAAATACGGTTGGACACAGAACGCTCACCCATTCAATATGGATGGTGCTCTTGTTGTCTATCGGCATTTATTGGCTGTATCCATTCTTGTTTATGCCGTTTATTATCGGGTATGTTTCTCACCTGGTCCTTGATATTTTGACAGGGGGTGTCTTTTTATTTTATCCGTATCGAAAAAGGACTGTGATATCACTGGGAATACCGCCCGTGTTCATCGAAGCATTGCTTCTGATGGGTATGGGTGTATTTTTTGCATTCAATTGGCAGGATTTCTTGGAAAGATTATTTTAAGGTGGTGATTTCATGAGTTAACCAGGAATGCTGTCCTAATGCTGTCCTGTTGTTCGGTCGCTGATAATCAAACAAAAATCAAAATATGAAAGGATGAAGTAAACCATGGAAAATCTGAAAGTCTCTGCAAAATCTAACCCTAAATCTGTTGCTGGTGCCATTGTTGGTGTAATCAAGGAATGCAAAGTCGCTGAAATTCAGGCCATTGGAGCTGGAGCAGTTAATCAAGCAGTCAAAGCAGTGGCGATTGCTCGTGGGTTTATTGCCCCCAGCGGCGTTGACCTGATTTGCACGCCGGGATTTGTAGACATCAAAATTGACGAAGACGAACGCACAGCGATGAAATTCACGGTCAAAGCGGTCTAATTATAAATTTTTAGCCAAGAAAACCTGTTGGCTTGCCCTGCGGAGCGTCAAAAAGGGTCCGTTTCCCCTTGAAGTTGGTAAAACGGACCCTTCTTCTATTAAAAAAATGTTAGGGAGGAAAGAATGAATGTCTGTATCTCTAAAGAAACCAATTACAATATTAATGTTGTTTGCATTGTTCATGATGTTTATGTTCACGTCTCCAGTTTTTGCTGAACATAACAATAGCCAAGATGAGTTGAAAATAGACCCTTTTGGAATATCAGAGGGGGATACCCAAGCTGATTTTGAAACATGGTTTAATAAATCACTAAACTGGATTATTGTTATAACCTTGGGATTAGCGGTGCTATCCGGTGCACTCCTTGCGATGTTTTTGAATGTTGCAATCGGGCAACGATCAAAGGAAACGGCCAAAAGCTGGGGTGGCGGAATTGTAATTGGTTTGATTCTGATTTCAAGCGTGGTTACGATCGTTAAAATTGTATATAACGCTCTTAAATTTTAGGTGCTGCCCATGCGTGCAAAGGTCCCAAAAGGAATCAAAAACGATATTCCATTGTTTTGGCTATCGAATGAGCAATGGATTATTTCAATTGTCAGTTTCATCGGTATCTTAATTTCTGCCTCTAGCGGACTTTATGAGATCATCCCCCTGTTTATCATAGCAGGGGGATATTTGATGTTCAGGAAAATCAATGGTGAAAGACCATGGATTGTATGGTGGCGAAAAATAAAATTCAGATTTCGACCTAAAAAAATCGTCAGAAAAGAGGTGAGAGGTTATTTTACGCTCAAGTAAAACCATCAATTGGGATGAGTATTTTGAAATTGAGGATGTTGAAAATGGAATGGTTGTGCTAAAAAATGGGGGATATCGAAAATATGTAGAAATTCACCCAATACCGCTCACCCATTGTTCAGAGAAAGAAATGAAGAATGTCTATTTTGGATGGCGTGAATTTCTGAACACATTGGAAACCGATATCATGCTCTATATTCAAAGCAGGCAGGTAGACCTGGACGCTGTCATGAAAGAGCAAAAGGAAAACCGTATCGCAATGATCAAAAAATATAATGCTCAAGGTTCTGTTACAGAAGAATTTCTCATTCATCAAGAAAATTTCAATTTGGAATTGATGGAATCAAGGAACTTGCCAGTTCGGAGGAATTTCCTGATTTTTCTTTTAAACGATCATTCTTTTAATTTTGAAAAAGCCGAAGACTTTCTGACAGACAGAATAGAAGAGTCTTTTCAATATATTCATCGATTTGTGAGAAGATACAACGTATTAAAAACGCCGGAAGTGTACGATATATTGCATGCCTGGTGCAATAAGACCCAAAGCAAGTACATTTCAGGTGCAGATATGTATGAGCAGGGCTTTTTAAATCTCTGGGTAAGGGGAGGGAACAATTTTGCTGTTCAAGGCTAAAGAAAAGCGTGAAGACGAATATAGACCTGTAACAGAATTTATCGAATCATTGGCTCCCAATACAGGGGATTTGAGTAATCCAAAGCATATTCGCATTGGTGACCGTTATATCCGTTCTCTCTATATTGACGGTTGGCCCTATGAAATTGATTTTGGCTACCTTCATCCATTGGTAAGCTTCGCCGGGGATATTGACTTCGCCCAGTATATTTCTCCAGTGGAAAAAGAAAAAATGATCAGGTGGCTGACAGATCGTATCGAGGGCATAGAGTCGAAATTGATTGAACGCGCAAAACAGGTTTCAAGCCGTGGAGTACGAGCGAAAAGGGATGAATTGGCACTCCTTGACCAGCTGAGGGCAGACATCGAAAACAACCGTGACAGGATAATCTATTTTGATAATTTTGTTACGATAGCGGCTCCATCTATTGATGAATTGGAGAAAAAAGTTGATCGCCTCATGGCAAAATTCGGCGGAACAAAAGACCATTTGAAACTGGCAGATGATGAGCATGATTTGATGTGGAAGGCGGTTAGCCCCCTAGGGATAAAAACGAAACATGCTTGGAAAGAGATGAACCTGGATGCTGGGACAAATCTCTATCCTTTCACAATCTCCGATTGGCCCCATGAAAAAGGGCCCCTGATTGGACTAAACTATGACACGGGCTCCCCTATCTTGTTTGATGGATTTAACAAGGAGCATGTCAAGAATTATGGCATTGCAATCATAGGGGTATCGGGGACAGGAAAAAGTGCGATGTTAAAAAAAATCTTGGCCGGAGAAGTGCGATACGATATATTTCAGGCGGTACTCGATCAGGATAATGAATTTCGCAAAGCCATCGAGACACTTGGGGGAGTGTACCTTCCAATTAACCGACACACCGATTTGCGTTTCAATCCAGCAGATATTGAAGAAGAATATAACCATGAATACGGAAAATCAATTGTTGATCTAAACGGAAAAATAGAGGATATGACTAATCTTGCTTCCTTTATGGCTGGACTGACGGACAACAAAGAAGACAAAATCATTGAAGCCTACATCGACAAGGCATGGAGAAAAGCATACGCTGCAAAAGGTATTACCGAAGATCCAAACAGCCTGTATGAAGAAGGCTTTTTTGATGAGAATACAAAGAAATTTATCAAGCGAAATAAAAAGCTTCCTCCTCGCTTTTCAGATTTTTATCATATCTTTTGTGAAATGGCCGAAGGTATCCCGGAGCTGAAAGGAACAGTGATTTCCTTGGAACGATATACTGCTGACGGGACTCTCGGCTTATTTGATTGTTATACAAATGTTGAATTGGCAGAAGCCCCTTGTATTGGATTTGGCATGAAAGAGTTGAAAAATTCCCTCCTTCGTCCCATTGCAAATATTGTGGTCATGACGTATCTGGAAAATCGCTTTATTAAGAAACGGTCGGAAGATGAAGGGAGCCTATTCAGAATCATCGCCGATGAGTGTCAGGAATTTTTGGATAACCCTTATTCAGCCAAAGCCCTGGAAACATTTTTTAGACGTTTTCGGAAACGTAAAGGCGGACCCATTGCCGCTACACAAAACTTTCAAAAGTTTTACGAGAATGAGCATGGCCGTGCGATTGTCCAAAACAGCGACACGAAAATCATATTTGGGCAGCATGAGGGTGATTTAAAATACTGTGCTGAGATGTTCAATCTCACAGAAGGTGAGGTTGAATTTTTATCCCTTGGGACGGAACATCATGCGATCATTAAGCAGCCGAAGTACAGTTGTAGAAGTGTGACCCAATTCTCTCCATGGGAACAAGAAATCTTTTTCCCTGAACATGGGGGGTGACGGAATGCTAAAAAAGGTGATTGTGTTGACCCTATTGATCACTTTGATTACTGGAGCAGGCTTGGCCTCCTTTGGGGTGTACAAAGCCGATGCCGGGGGTTTTTCTTTTCTTGGCAAGATTGGCGGTATCGGAAAAATATTTAAAGGGGGGTGGTTTGGGAAGGTCAAGGAAACAGGAAATACTGTGTCGGAGAAAGTGAAAAAAATATATCCATACGCCAAGTGGGGTTCGATCGGACTTTTAGGGGCGGATATCTTTTTCAATGATGCAAACTTTTTAGGAAGCAGTTTAGGATATGTGTTTGAAAGGGTAGCAGGGTTTTTAAGTTTTATTATTCCCCCTCCACAGGAGTTGATTTATAACTATAAAACCACCTATGATGCAGAGGGAAATCAGATCGCTGAATTCAAAGGAAAAGATCAATATGCGTTTTATATTTTCCCGGAAAGCATTTGGGAAAAAATGAAGGTTGCGTATTATTTTATGATGGCTATTTTCTGGTCGGCTTTAGTCATCATCATCATATATCAAGCAAACCATCTGATGTTTCCAAGAGGTGTACAGGATAGAATCACTGCGACAAGCGTCCTTGTTACAGCCGTCTTAACGGGATTGGCTGTCTTTTTTATCCCGTATTTGATTGGAATATACACGGATATCAGCATGTTTTTTACCGCTCTTTTTGCGAATATGGTTGATCCAGAGCTGGCACGAATGGGAATTTTGGGGTATGCAAATGAATTGCAAGACGGACTTACTCAAGCAATTGTGAAGTTGATTGCACTTTCCCAGATGGGGATGATATTCTTCATCTACTTTATGCGGGCGGTTGCTATTCTCAGTCTCTTCTCGTTGTTTCCTATCATTGCAGCCCTTCAAAACTTCCCGTCAAAACGCCACCTATTCAGCATGTGGAATCGGGAGATGTTGGCCAATATCTTCATCCAGCCCGTTCATGCGTTCATGTACAGTTTTGGATTTCTGTTTCTTACAAACGCCTCCGACAATGAAAAAATCGGTTATTCAATCATCATCTTGCTAGCTGTTATACCGGCTGGAGCCATCGTCAGGGAAGTATTTGGATCATACAGCATGGCCCAAGAAGGGGCAGGCTGGTTAAAGTCAATGTTTCTTGGGGGTCTCGGAATCACAGGAATGCTGGCAACCGGGAAATTAGCAAAGCATACCTTTCAGGGGGCAAGAGATGTATACTCAAACAATCTTGCCTATTCTCAAACGGGCGCTCAATCGGGTTTTGGAACCACTTTGCGTAGAGGATTGAATTTTAGTGCGGGGGCAGTCGGTGCATTGGCTGGAATAGGGCTTGGGGGAATGTCTGGAGCAAAGGGAGGCCTTATGACAGGAAAGGGACTTGCTAATTTTGCAACCAAAAAAATCGATGGAGTGGTCTCTTCCCCTGCTGTCCAGGAAAAAGTCCATACAACATTGTCCAGATTACCTTTTTTAAACCAGGATTACCACAGGGAAAGGGCAAAGGTGTTTAAAGACTTTCAAAGTCTCCCTGAACAGTTTGTCCAAGGACAGAAGGATGAAGAACAATCTGTAGCTAAACTTAGGAGTTTGGATGGACGTTTAAATCCTGTATTTAAAGCAAAGCAAGAATACTCACAAGCGAAAAGCCGCCTGGATGCAGCAGAAAATACAACAGAAGCGTTCGACAGAGTGAAGGCCCAAGATATACTGCAAAAACATGGCGAAACGTACAAAAGAGTTAGACCCACTCTTTTAAATGCTCATAGCATGTACGGAGATGCAAAAGCCAAATATGCTAAAAGCTTAAAAAACTATAACGCTCTGCCTCAGCATGCACCGGAAAAACAGATGGCCAAAAAGCAACTTGTTGGGGCGTATAAAGAGATGCAGGCACAAAAACAAAATTTGAATCAGGTTTATCAGGATAAAGGGTTGCAAGCCATGACCAAGGACGGCTACCGATATCACACCCCGATCGGACGGTATTTGGATTCGGATTTTGAAGTAAAACAGGCAAAATTCCATCTTCAAGAGGCTGAATCAAGATACGGAACCTATGAACAATTGGAGCAATCCTATAATGATGCCGTCAGCGACTTTCATCAGATTGCTGTTAAACAGGCTGATCTAAGCCAAAGGAAAACAGAGGTTGAGCAGATTGTCGGAAGGAAAATAGAGATTCCAAGCGTAAATCGCCAGTCTGTACCCATCAAAAACTATCGTTTGGAACCGGTATTTCTTCCTTCGGAAAGCCATTCACCAGTGAATCAACAACAAACACAAAAAGGTAACAGAAAGTCTTTGGTCAAAGAACACTCTATAGAGAAAAGCAATCAAAAGATAGACCCAGCCTGGTTTTCCGATCCCGTTACAGACAAACAGTCCTATACATTGAAAACCATGGGAATACCTTCAAATACAGTCAAAAATAAGGGGGAAGCCCACCTGTATATTTCCGGTCAGAAGAAATGGCAGGGATAAATATGGATCAAATAAAAAAAGTTGGGCAATGGATTGCGAAATTACTTTTGCGATACATTGCCCGTATGTTTTTTGTTCTAATCAGCAGTATGATTCCAATTATTATTCTCTCTATTTTTGTTTTCCTGATTCTTGACTCTATGTTTAATCAAACTGGGGCATTGAACTTCACAGGCAGAGATAATTTCAATATCACCATTGGTCAGGAAATCAAGAACATGTACGTAGTCAAGGCAGACGAATGGAAGGAGGGGCTGACAGAAGAAGAAATAGAACAGGTCTATCAATATAACCATGATCTGTCATGGGCAGTCCCGGCGGCTATAGATAAGCTAGCCTATAACTTTGAGGATGAATCCAAAAGAGAGGAATATCTAAATAGGACATATGAGTTTGTTAAGCCAATATTTGAGTTTAAAGACTCAACCATTACGACTACAACAGTTACAACTGACGAACAGGGAAATAGGGTTACAGAAACAGATACCGAAACGATCCGGTTGATTACCCGTGCAGAAACGTATATTGGCACATACAAGTACTATTACAAATGGATGACTGAAACTTCCGGGAACACAACGACAAAAAAGGAAGTATTAGATACAGTTGAATCTGACGTGAACTATAGCAAGGTTAAAGAGGCATTGAAGTATTATGGCTTGGAAAGTGAAACTAATGTAGATATTGTCATTTTTCAGGCGTACGCACTGGATAAAAATCTTGTGGACCCGAAAGTAAAAACATTGCTCCCAAAATCCATGTGGAGCCTGGTAGCCCGGTCGCCGTTCGGGATTGCGCCACGAAACCTGGAAGGCCGCATTGACTTATATGCGGTGTTGCCCCGGCAAACGCCAACAGGATATATCGACAAACTAAACGTGAACATTCAAGCCTATGACCAGTCGTGGAGAGTCGATCAAGACAGAACAGAAATAGGAACGCTACCACGCCGGGGGAGCAATTTCCGATTTGGGACCTTGGCGGTATCAAAAAATAACCCTTATGGCCTTGATTTGGGAATGAAATTATATATCCCCGGCTATGGGTATGGGGTAGTAGAAGAATATAGCGAAAACATTCGAGATAGACTCATTGAGGATTCAACAGGTGAAGAAATCGCCAGTTTTATCTCTGTTTTCCCGGCTCTAGCCGATTGGTTTTATGATTCCGTAGTAGGAACAAACAAAGATGATGTGGTTTATCTCTTTATGGGAGATTCAGACGAATATGAACCTGACAAGCTTAGAAAAGCCCAGGTGGAGATTGGACGGTTTTGGCAAACGCTGTATGCCGAAAGTGAGGCATACATTTTCCCGCCCGATTATGAGGTACCGATGCCGCAAATGGAGACAGCAGGGGAAATTTTTTTTGACGGGAGCACTTGGCCTGTTACCAGCGGATTTGGTTACAGAGAAGACCCTTTTACAGGAGAGAGATCATTTCATGCCGGACAGGATTGGGGACTTCCTATCGGCATTCCTATTTTGTCGATCAATTCAGGGATTGTCGAAGTCTCACGAAATTCACAGACAGCAGGGAAATTCGTCCGTATCCTGCTGGATACCAAAGCGATAGAAGGAAACAGGAAGGTAGACATCAAAGTTCGCTATTTGCACATGTCAGCCCTTGCTGTTAGAGAAGGTGACAGGGTAAACCAAGGGGAGATCGTTGGCTTTGTTGGAAGCACCGGAAGAAGTACCGGTCCCCACATGCACATGGAAGTGTGGGTGGACGGAGAACCAAGAGATCCCCTGAATTGGATTGAGTTGATTAAATCTGACGGGGTGATCGATATTTACCGTGAACAAGGAACGTTTGAAGGAGGAAGTATTGATGATGAGGATTAACATTTTGGTTGTTTTTCTATTGTTACTGTTAGTTTCAGGAAGCGTATATGCGGAAGGGACAGGTAATATAGGTGGGACAGAAATCAAACCGCAAGTGAATATTTCCGAGCTGTTTAATCAAGAGGTGAAACCTGACGACTTTTTAAAGTGGATAGACAGAAAGTTAACGGAGCTAACCGCTTTTGGGCAAGAGTTTATTTCAACTGTAGCACCGAAATTATTGGGCATTGGTGGCCCGGCATTAACGATTGTATCCTTAATTTTGTTTGCCATTGGAGCCAAGAAGATATTAAAAATTATTTTTTCGATGGTAGCGTTGGCCTCTTTGGGGGTATTTCTCACTTTTTACGGAGTACCGCTTTTGCAAACCTTTATTAAATGGATACAGTCTTAAGGGGGGAGTTCAATGCGACTGCTGTTAGCTACCGGTTATGAAGAGTTGGACCAACTGGTAAGCGAATTTAAAGATATTGAAGTCACGGGAAAGGCGATCCACGCCGAACAGATCCCTAAGCTGGCGCAAGAAACCAAAGCGGAAGCAGTCATGTATTCTGAAACGTTGCCGGTCTCGAGAATAAAAGGAGAAAAAAACGTTGGGGCTGAAACGAACATCATAAAGGTTATTGAGCAATTACGGGATGAACATATTCGGGTGATCATGCTGCTGAATGAAAGGCCCACTGGGCACCCCTTTTTGGAAAAATTAATCAACCTTGGAGTGTTTGATTTAATTATGGGTGAGGCGGTCAGCATTGAAGAAATTGAAGAAGTTATACGGAATCCCCGAACAAGAAAAGATGTCAAGCATTTAATCGTGGAAAAAGAACAAGTGTCTGATGACAAATACCGGGCAAAAGAAATAAAAATCGAAGAGCAGAAGGAAGAAAAGAAGAAAATATTGCCCAAAATAAATATATCTATGCCGAAGATCACAATGCCTAAGATACCATTTCACTTACTGGCCAAATATGCCCCCGCTACCCTTGTCCAGCCCAAAATCATCGCCGTTGGAAGCTTGCATCCTGGAGCGGGTTCAAGCTTTTTTCTCTACAATTTCACCAGGTGGTTATCCAAGCAAAAATTATCCAGTGCAATTCTTGAATCGTTGGATGATCAAGAAACGTGGTACCACATCGTAAAACGTGAAAAAAAGCCTCATGAAGAGTGGATGAGTTGGCATGAATCCGTTCAAAACGGGCAGGCCATTATGAAACCGCAATACTGGTATATCGGAAAAACGCTTTTTATCCCGCACAAGGGAGTCAAGAAGGATTCGTTTACCATTGAACATGCCAGGGAATTGATCCACTTGGCAAGGCAGAGTCCTTTGCTTTTCGTGGATCTTTCTCATGATTGGGGGGATGTCGTATCACAAACGACTTTACGGCAATGTGATGAAGTATGGCTTGTTTCCCATCCGAATCCAGCGTTTTTGGCAGCGCAGGAATACAGAAAACAAACGCTTGATCATATCATTGAACGGATTGGCGAAAGAAGATTGCTGTTTATTGGGAACATGTGGGGAAAAGCAGTGAACATTGAGGAAATCCCCATCCGTCCTTTTGTGACCATCCCTTATTTTGAGTCAAATATCAAAGCGATGATGAAGGGCCGTCCTTTGTCAGACAGTGAATTAGATTCGGTGTTTATTAATGTATATAAAAGATTGCAGGAAAATAATTTAGAAATGGAGGAAATTTCCTGATGAGTGTAAAGTTTAGATTACAGGATACCCAAAAAAGTCAAACCTTCCAACTAAAAGAAGTAAATTTGCCAAAGTTTGCTGAGCCGCCAAAAACACACCAAAACTATAGTAGAAACAGAAAGAAAATCGTGGCGGTCGCAAGTTCCGGAAAAGGAGGGACTGGGAAATCAACAGTAGCTGTGCAACTTGCAATGCTTTTTCAAGAGCGGAATCAACGTACTGTGTTGGTAGACATGGATATTCCTCATGGTGATATTGCAACGATGCTGAAATTATCCGATGAGCGTTGTCTGACGGATTGGGTGGGAGTGCCCAAAAATCTGAATGAGCACCAGATTCATAATTTGTTGTTAAACTCTGCAAATGATTTAAAAGTACTGCCCTCTATTCGGGCAATAGAGGAACAAGAAAAAGTGAATCGTCCCGAATTTGTGAGAAAGCTGATGGACCATTTGAAAATATTTGATGTGATCGTGGTAGATACGGGACCTAATCTGGAGCCAATGACATTGGAAGTATTGTTGCTATCTACAGATATCCTTTTTGTCACTGAGCTGTATGAACCTGCTCTAAACAACATATACCGGGGAAAAGAAGAATTCAAAAAAAAGAATGGGGACCCTCATAAAATCAATGTCATTGTCAACAAAATGAAGAAAAAGAGCAACGGAATTTATCACAGTGTTCAAAGACTGACGGGGATCTCCAATATATCCTTTTTGCCGTACGTCGAAAAAATGCCGGAAATGACTGATAAAGGCTTTTTTCTTGCTTTAAAAAAGAAGAACCATCCATACGTGAAAACATTATTGGAGTTGGTAGAAGATATTTCTCCCAAAGTGGATCAACCCTTGTCCTTATACCCAAAAAGGAAAGGGTTGTTTAGTTGGATTGGGGGGAGGTAATTGATTTTCGGATTGGCAGTGTATCATCTGTTTAATGTGTGGACGGATGTGAGATATCGAAAAACGAAAAACATGTGGCATTTACTCTTTCTTCTGATTGGAATGGGGGCATATTACTTCCAGCCCTCCGTCATCTGGTGGCGGCCATGGGTTGGAGCCATCATCACTTTGCTTTTAGGACTGATCTTTGAGGGGATGAAGTTTTCCTCTCCAGGGGATACAAAAATGCTGATCGTCAGTGCAATATGGATAGGGACCATTTTCCCAAGTCTATCGGTTTACCGGGTGGTATTGGGAGTGGTTCTTTTTCATTTGTCTTTTTTCTTTGTATTCTCTTATATTTCGCTGATAAAAAAGAAAGGACTCAAATATGCTTTGAGAAGCCAAATTCTTAACTTAAAGGCGATGGTTTTAGGTTTGCCTTTAAGCAATGAAAAGGTTGTTGAGAGATTTCCAGGAGCCATCACAATTGCTCTTGGGAGTCTTTTTTATTACTTTCTGATAAGCGGGGGTGCGTCTTTGTGAATTTATCTCAAAAATTAAGTGAAAATCAAAGTGAAGCAAAAGGGAAAAAGAAGTTTGAAGACCGAGACATCAAGAGACTTTTAGCCAACTGGAACGGTCGCTATGTCTTAAAAACACAGTTTGGACAGACGATATCAGCCGAAATGATAAAAGAGTACAAGATTCAAAAAGATCACCCGGAGACCAAACGGTTTGTACTCACGGTGAACCGGCTTTATCGCTTTTTGTCCCTGGAAGGGCTGGATGACCGAATTATTCTCACTTGTAGCGTTAAGCCGGATTCGTTAGAAGAATTCATGCAGTTTTCAAAAGAACTTAGTGTGATTGAGAAAAAATTGGAGCAGGTGGTGTAGAATTTGGCTGGAAGTCTGTTTCTTTACAACGTGTACAAGGACCCGCCGAATCAGGATGTAAATCTCTTAATCACTCGAACCCAAAAGACCCTTCCTGGCTGGATACATGTGCCTGAACTCGCCCCCGATCCAGCCCTTTACAACGACTTTTTGAGATGGCAATGGGAGAAATTATGGCCAAGAAAGAAATGGAATGAGTATAAAGAAAGATATATCCAGGGGCTTAAAAATCCATCAACCGAACGGTACCTGAAAGGACTTTTGAAACGGTTAATGGAAGGAAAAAACGTGGCAGTCGGATGTTATTGCCACGATGAAGATTATTGTCATAAGCTCCTGGTTGGCGATTGGATTTCTGCTTTTGGAATCGAGATCATTCACGGGAGAGATATTCGTCCAAAACGGGAAGCAAGAGCCATTGTTCCCGATGGACAACTTTCTATATTTGATGCGTTCGAGGGGAGGAATTATGGGTGAACAGTGCGGTTTTGCATAAGTATCAAAGGAGAATATATACGTTGATTTATTTCGTTCTGACAATGGAGGCACTTTACATGATTTTATCTTTGCTGAAAGAAGAGTCTGTTATTCTTAATACCTTAAAATTGTCTGTTGTGTTATTCGGAGGAATTGCATTGTTTGCCACCATCTGGACGGAAAGGCGTTTTAAAAAATGGAGACAAAACGGAAAGAGGATTTCCGAAAAGATAGGTTTGAGACGAATTATCATTTTTGAAAGTGATTTAATCCAAAAGGAGGGGTATGAATCTTATGAACTTCATCATCAGCCCCAAAGTTTTCTCACAGGATTCAAATATGCCTTCCAACCGAAACGACAGATCATTGAAAAGATGAAAAAAGAATTACAAGAGGACTACGAAAAATTGGATTCTTGGGCAAAAGAACGAAACGTGTTCATATTCACCACCACTCATCCCAAGATGGCGAAACTGTGGGAAGAAACTTCTAAACCGTATTTTCGATTCATTTCAAGCTATGACTGTGCTGATCCTTGGGTAGAAATGAATCTGCTCCAATGGGTGGCGGCCACTTTTTCTACCACTGGTAGGATCGGTTTTAGTCCGCCAAAACAGTGGGAGACATATTATTTGGACAGGGGGGGAGGAAAATTTTAAAGAAAATATTTTTGGTGTTATTGCTTATGGGCGGTCTTTTGTACTATTTTGAGACTGTCAATTATACCGAATATGCACCGGGACCTTTCGTGGAACAAAAACAAATAATCTCTAAACTATTTTAGAAATGGGTGATATAGATGTGCAAAATGTTAATATCGATTAATCCAGAGTATGTCGAGAAAATCTTTAGCGGAAAAAAACGATATGAATTCAGAAAGGTCCGCTTCCGTTCGGATGTAGAGAAAATGATTATATATTCTACTGCTCCAGTTCAAAGGATTGTTGGCGAGGCTGAAATAGTAGGTATCATTGAAGATGAACCAGAAAAAGTATGGAAAATGACAGCGGATTACTCTGGTATAGATAAGACTTTCTTTGACTCGTATTATCGGGGAAAAGATAAGGCGGTAGTATATAAATTAGGAGAAATAAAAAAATACCAAGAACCAGTGAAACTATCTGATTTTGGTATCAATTTTGCTCCACAATCGTTTATCAATACTTAGCAGAAGACTCCCATCTTCTATAAGTGGGAGATGAATGCTGACTGATTACAAACAAATGTTCCATAACGCCTTTTCTTATGATATAATCATCATAGGAAGAGGAGGTGAAACGATTGAAACTAACGCTTAAATTCTACCCACGATGGACCGGTCAACAAGAACAAATCATCGAAGAATTATCCTTTCATACCACTAAACTATACAACATTGCCAACCATCAAAACCGTGAAAACCAATATAAATCATACCATGCGCTCGAAAGGGAACTGAAATCCAATTGGCATAGGGAATATCTCCATTCGCATACCTATCAACAATGTCTAAAAGTTCTCGAACAAAATTGGAAAAGCTATTTTAAAGCGTTGGAAGACTATAGGAAGAACCCAAATAAGTATAAAGCGATGCCTCAGCCC
>NZ_JAKIHL010000024.1 GCF_021608135.1 Microaerobacter geothermalis | reverse complement strand
ATGATTACCGGGACATACACCTGCCCATGAAGCAAGATGCTGGGCTGTCGGAAACTTGGTCATATCGATTCCGATCTCTGCAATAATTACAGCAGCTACGTTCCGATCAACTCCTGGAATGGCATCCTTGACCCTTCGGGTCATGTAAGTTTAGTTCCGTCCATATAGAATCTTTGAACATCTCTATAAGATAAGAGGTATGTTCGAATGGAGATAACCTCTTATTTTTTTGGGGTAGGAGAATAGTCTTATTTTATTTTTATTGTTATCATAGGGTTGTGAACTTTGGATTTGGGGGAAAACCATGAGATATATTCATTTGGATAATACAGAACCGGGACAGATTTTAGGAAAAAGTATATATACAAGTGAAGGAAGGACTTTGCTGAATTCGGGCGTTCAACTAACTGTAGGAATGATCAATAAGCTCCGCCGG
This sequence comes from Microaerobacter geothermalis, assembly GCF_021608135.1. NCBI lineage: Bacteria > Bacillati > Bacillota > Bacilli > Caryophanales > Bacillaceae > Microaerobacter > Microaerobacter geothermalis. The sequence continues at coordinate 49,089 of NZ_JAKIHL010000024.1, read as the reverse complement.
GTTGGAGTATCCATGTTATACATTTTGGATGACCGGTTTGACGATTTGGTGATGGAAGATGTTGTTGCAGAGGAGACGAGAAGAGAGGCCTTAAAGAATATCTCTGAGGCCGTTCATTGTGTTCAATCCGGAAAGGATTTTGATACAAAGGAGATCACAAATTCTGTTAAAAATATTATCGATGAAATCTTAAGAAACAAAAACGTTCTACTTAATTTAACGGATGTCAGAACCCAGGACAACCAGCTTTTTGTTCATTGTTTAAACGTGGGAATAATGGCGACCATTATTGGAGTCAACATGGGCTTTAATCAGAATCAGCTTCAGGATTTGGCTATTGGTGCTTTTCTTCATGATATCGGCAAATTGGTAAAGGATAATAGTTTGCAGGAAGATCATACATGGAAAGGATTTAATCTGCTGAGGAAAAAACATGAATTTAGCATCTTGTCCGCCCATGTTGCCTTACAGCATCATGAAAATGTGGATGGAAGTGGAACGCCCAGGGGAATTGACGGGGAAGAAATTCATCAATTTGCCAAGATTACTAGCGTCGCCAATTATTATGATAATTTAATATCCCCTTTTTCGGGAGAGAGGCCCTATCTTCCCCATGAGGCGACGGAGCGGATAATGGCATTGGCCAACAAAATGTTTGATCATGACATTGTGATTCAATTTTTACGGTCCATCGCCATATATCCCACCGGCGTATCCGTCAAGCTAAGTTCGGGAGAAATTGGTGTGGTTGTAGGACAGCATAGAGGGCTTCCAGCCCGGCCTATTGTTCGGATTATCGGTCAAACGGATGAAGCTGACTATAACGAGGTAAAGGAAATTGATCTGGCTAAGGCAACCACTTTGTTTATCAAGCAAGTTCTTCAATAATTTTACATCTCTCTTTACAAAATATTGACTTAGGTATATATTGTTTTATGTTACTATAATATTTATAGTAGATTTTTTTGAATATACCCTTGTTTTTGCAAATAAAGAGATGGAACCAAAGATTTACACGTCTTATATAGTTGGTGAAATATTGGTGGGGAGGGTTTTTTATGAAAAAATGGAGTCATTCCTTTTTAATTATTTTTTTGGTTGGTATTTTAAGCGTTCTCCTGTTATCAGGGTGCAGTTCAAAAGAGGGGGAACCATCGTTTAAAATTGGTGTGATTCCCTCCCAAAACCAGGGAAAAATGCAACAGGCCATGGACAAATTGACGGAAGCTCTGGAAAAAGGGACCGGGATGGATGTGTCTATTGAAGTATATCCGGACTATAACGGCGTAGTGGAAGCAATGAATAATGGAATGATTAACATGGCATACTTCGGTCCCCTTACTTATGTCATTGCCAATGCAGAGAACGGAGCACAGGCCATTGTTACTCAACTGGTGGATGGAGAACCCTTCTATTATTCCTATATCATCACCCATAAGGATGCACCGTATAATTCTTTAGAGGATTTATTGGCAGATAAAGAAAATGTAACCTTTGCCTTTGGAGACATCAATTCCACTTCCGGCTCCCTAATTCCCGGAATTGAATTAAAAAAACGGGGGGTATTCAAGGATGCCAATGATCATCAATTTAAAAATGTATTTTATACCGGCGGCCACGATGCAACAGCCATTGCTGTAGAAAACAAGCAAGTGACGGCAGGTGCCATTGACAGTGCCATCTTTAATATTTTAATAAAGAATGGTAAAGTAGATGGAGATCTTTTTAAAGTAATTTGGAAGTCAGACAAATTATTTCAATATCCATGGGCTGTGGCAAAAGGAACTGATCAAGCGACGATTGAAAAGTTACAAGAGGCTTTTTTAGGCATCACGGATCCAGAAATTTTAAATGCCTTTGGAGCGTCCGGATTTATAAAAGCTTCAGACAGCGATTATGAATCCATTCGCCAGGCTGCTAAAGCCGATGGCAGAATCAAGTAATACCCTTACTTTCTCATTTTTGAACAGGATTTTATTCGAGTAGAGTACCATACTGACAGGTGATGATGGTGAAAAAATGGAACTGGATAGTACTGGCCTTGTTGTCAGTGCTTTTTTTATCGTGGAGCATGAGAGTCACCCAATTTGATTGGAGTGCTTTATTAGATATAGAAAAAAGTTGGAACTTTTTAAAAACCAAATGGTTCCCTCCAGACTGGAGTGTTCTGCCCCTTGCTTTTAAGAATACGGGCATTACTCTGGCTATTGCTTTTTTAGGAACTTTTTTGGCGGTAATTGCGGCTATACCTGTCAGTTTTTTGGCTGCATATAATACCAGTCCTAAGGGGCTTTATCATCTTATCAGAAGCATCCTGACCTTTATCAGGACGATTCCGGAAATTGTGCTAGGACTTATATTTATTGCCACCTTTGGACTGGGGCCCTTCCCTGCCGTCATCGCGATTATGGTTCATAATATAGGAGTATTGGGAAAACTTATTTCTGAATTGGTGGAATCCAGCGACAGGGGACCGGTAGAGGCGATCACCTCAGTGGGAGCTAAAAAGACTATTATTGCTCTCTATGGTATCCTGCCGCAAATCTTGCCCAACATTTTGTCCCATTACTTTTACAGGTTTGAAGTAGCGATCAGAACCTCATTGATTTTAGGTTTGATTGGCGGCGGTGGATTGGGGAACATGTTGTTTATTGATTACAAAATTTTCAATTATACAGCCGTTACGGCAGAAGTGGTTGTATTTATGGTATTGGTTTTTTTGGTGGATTACCTTAGCACCTTTGTTCGGAAGAAGGTGATTTAATGCTACTGGTTCAGAACTTGGTAAAACATTATCATAAAGAAATCGCTCTGGATGGTGTATCCATGGAAATTAATGAAGGGGAATTTGTCGCCATTCTTGGCTCCAGCGGAGCCGGAAAGTCCACTTTTATTCGATGTATTAACCGGTTGCTAGAACCCACATCAGGTTCGATTATTTATAAAGGGATGGATATGGGACAGCTGAGGAAGAAACAGCTAAGGGAAATTCGCAGGGAAATGGGCATGATCTTTCAGGATTTTCATCTGATTTCGAGATTTAATACCCTTCAAAATGTTCTGGTTGGAAGCTATGGTCGATATCCGGTTTGGAGAATTTTATTAAACCGATTACCGAGGAAAGAGTGGAAACTGGCCGAAGAGTTAATCTCCAAGGTAGGAATGGCGCCATTTGCCAAGAAACAGGTAAGGGATTTAAGCGGAGGACAACGGCAAAGGGTGGGAATTGCAAGAACATTAATGCAGTATCCGTCTATAATCCTTGGGGATGAGCCGGTAGCCAGCTTGGATCCGGTCACCAGCCGGGCCATTATGGATTTATTAAAAGAAATTAATGAGAAGGACCGCATCACCATGATTATTAATCTCCATGATACGGAAATCGCCAGACGGTATGCCACCCGTATCATTGGTCTGGCAAAAGGAAGGATCGTTTTCGATGGCCAGCCTGATGCATTAACCGAAGAACAGATCTTAAGAATATATGGAGAAGCTGGATAGGCCGTAGAATAGACCGTAGAAAGAATTTTTCTTGACGATGGGCTTAAACTGAATTACAATAAATTTCAAGTTAAGAAATTGCCTTTAAAATTTCATATATGTTTCGCCTTTTATCCAGAGAGGTGGAGGGACTGGCCCGATGAAACCCGGCAACCGCTATTTCCGTGTGGAATTAGACAGGTGCCAATTCCTGCAGGATGTTTTCCTGAAAGATAAGAGGAAGGAGGAAAATTGTGAACATTGGACCTTCTTCTTATTGAAGAAGGTTTTTTATTTTAAGGAGGGGAATAAATGAGTAAACAACCGGAAACTTATCAATTGGAGACATTATTGCTGCATGGAGGGCAGGCAGTTGATCCTACGACCGGATCGAGGGCTGTCCCCATTTACCAAACCAGTTCTTATGCCTTCACAAGCACAGAACATGCCCAGAGATTATTTTCTCTGGATGAAGCAGGGAATATTTACACACGTATTGGGAATCCCACATCAGATGTGTTAGAAAAAAGAGTGGCCCTGCTGGAGGGAGGAGTTGGGGCATTGGCCACTTCAAGCGGTCAAGCAGCCATCAGCCTTTCTATCATGAATATTGCGGAAGCAGGGGATGAAATTGTTGCGGCCACAACCTTGTATGGGGGAACCTACAATTTATTCTCTACAACTCTCCCTCGCTATGGAATTAAGGTGAAGTTCGTTGATCCATCCAATCCAGACAATTTTAAAGAGGCCATTACGGAAAAAACAAAAGCCATATTTGGTGAGACTATTGGGAATCCGCGATTAAATGTATTAGATATCGAAGCGGTAGCCAAGGTAGCCCATGATGCAGGAATTCCTCTCATCATCGACAATACTTTTGCCACGCCTTATCTGTGCAGACCCATTGAATGGGGAGCGGATATCGTGGTTCATTCGGCGACAAAGTGGATTGGAGGCCATGGAACCTCCATTGGTGGAGTGATTGTGGATGGAGGGCGCTTCCCATGGAATAACGGGAAATTCCCCCGCTTTACCCAAGAGGATACCAGTTATCATGGGGTTCGCTATCATGAGGATTTTGGTTCATTAGCTTTTATTACGAAGGTTAGGGTCCAGCTTCTGCGTGATCTAGGTTCTTGTATCAGTCCCTTCAACGCGTTTATGCTCCTTCAGGGGCTGGAGACCCTTCATGTGAGAATGAAAGAACATTCCAACAATGCAAGGGAGATTGCTTCCTATTTGAAAGAGCATCCAGCCGTGGAGTGGGTCTCTTATCCGGGATTTGAAGATCATCCTACCCATCATTTAGCCGTGAAATATCTGGATAAAGGCTTTGGTGGAATGGTTATTTTTGGGATTCAAGGGGGAAGGGAAGCTGGTGCTAAGTTCATCGACAGTCTTTCTCTTTGGTCCCACCTGGCCAATGTGGGAGACGCCAAATCCCTGGTGATTCATCCGGCAAGTACCACTCACCAGCAATTATCTAAGGAAGAATTAATTGCAGCAGGAGTCTCTGAGGATCTGATTCGTCTGTCTGTGGGATTGGAATCCCCTGTTGACTTAATGACGGATTTGGATAATGCCTTAAGGAAAGCCAACGGGTTAGGTTATTCTCCCACTGGAGAAGGACCGGATGGAAGAAGAATCATCGTCAATGACGAAGGAATCATTAAATGGGTTTGTCAGAACCCCAGGACCATTGCCATCGTCGGCTTATCTGGCAATCCGGCCCGACCCAGCTATAGAACTGCAAGAAAAATTCAGCGGCTTGGGTATAAAATTATCCCTGTAAATCCAAAGGAAACGGAGATTTTGGGTGAAAAGGTATATCCTGATCTAGCGTCGATACCTGAACCGGTAGATGTGGTTCTGGTATTCCGGGCTCCTGAATATGCCGTGGAAGTTGCCCATAAAGCAGCCAAAATTAACCCCCATGTATTCTGGCTACAAGAAGGAGTAATCAGCCCTGAAGCGGTGGAAGTGGCCGCCAGCCATGGTATGGAAGTGGTGCACAATCGATGCATTTATAAGGAAACTCAAAGGCTAAAAGGGACGATCATCACATACTGTCCTATTTAAATTCCATCAATCCCGACTATAGATATGGAATTAAAGGTACACACGTTTGCTAGTCGAGTTTGAGCGAGAAGTGTTCAGGTCCGCTCGAAGACGAAAGAACGGAGTCTTCAAAAACATTCCATCAATAATAGTATGCGTGTGAATGTTAAGTTGACCTAAGGATATGTTAGAGTAATGAGAGGCGGTAAAAGATGAAACAGGGATTTTCAACCACATCTGTCCATGGCGGAAAAAAGAAAGAAGAATTAAACGGGTCCAAAACCTTACCTATTTATCAAACGTCTGTATTTACGTTTAAGGATTTGGATGAATCAGAAGCCTATTACCAACACGGGGATCGGTATATGTATACCCGAATGGGAAATCCCAATCAACGGGCTCTGGGGGAAGCAGTGGCTCAACTGGAAGATGGAAGTGATGGAGTTGCAACCTCTTCCGGTATGTCTGCGATATTGGCTGCCATTCTTACTTATGTCGGTCAAGGGGATCATATCTTATGCAATGAGGAAATTTATGGAGGAACCTCCACTCTCCTTGAACATGAATTAAGCCGTTTCGGCATTGAAACTACCTTTGTGGATTTGACCGATGAGCTTTCCTGGTCAAAGGCCATTAAGAAAGAAACGAAGCTTCTCATTACTGAGGTGATTACCAATCCCCTGTTAAAGGTAATTGATATCAGAAGGGTGGTGGAGATTGCCAGAAACCATGGTATAAAGGTAGTAGTAGACAATACCTTTACCACTCCCTATCTCACCAAGCCTTTACAGATTGGGGCAGATTTGGTGGTGCATAGCGCAACCAAATATATAGGGGGTCATAGTGATGTGACCGCTGGAGTGGTTGTAGGTCATCAACCGGATATTAACAGGGTAAAGGAGATTACCGTCCGCTATGGAAGTTCTTTAAGTCCTTTTGAAGCTTGGCTTGGCTCCAGAGGATTAAAAACGTTGGCCCTCAGAATGGAAAAGCAGTGTTCTAATGCACTGCAAGTAGCTAATTTTTTGGATGCCCATCCAAAGGTAAAGGAAGTTTATTTTCCGGGATTGATCACCCATCCCCATCATTTACTGGCAACGGATTGGTTTGGTGAAAAATATGGGGCGGTGGTGAGCTTTACCATTTCCGATGAGAGCAGGATAAATGAGGTGTTTCGAGGTTTCTCCCTGATTAAATATGCTCCGACGTTAGCGGGAGTTGAGTCGATTGTCTCCCATCCTGAAACCACTTCACACCGATATTGGGATGAGGATAGAAGAATAAAAGCCGGGATTACCAAAGGGTTAATCCGATTATCCGTAGGGGTTGAAGATGTGGAGGATATTATCGAGGATCTGGATCGAGCACTTAACATGCGGTGATCTGGGATTTATTTTTTCTCTTTTATCAACGAGGTTTACAAATTTGGAAATGATTCATTTTGCGAAATCTCGCTGGATATGGTAACATAATGTCTGGTTCCTTAATGGAATGTTTTTTCCCAAAGTGGGGGTGGATGGAGTTCTGGTGTCTCCCCCGGTCTTCAAAACCGAGTGAGGGGCGCGTGCCGTCCCTGGTGGGTTCGATTCCCACCCACTCCCGCCAATACTTAAAATGCTAACAACCACAAGGGTTTGTGGTTGTTTTTTGTGTTGAAAATTGAAATAATGCTCAGGTAAATTTATTGTTTTTTTAAACGCATTAGTTCCAATTCGTTTTGGGCAGCTTTATGATATGTAAATTCAACATCACTTTTAAGATTCTTTAATTCTTGAATAAGATCGGTATGATTGGCAGATACAGTTGATTCTAAAGCACCTACCTTATGTTCTAGGGAATCAACCTTGTGCTCTAGGGAATCAACCTTGTGCTCTAGGGAATCAACCTTGTGCTCTAGGGAATCAACCTTGTGCTCCAGGGAATCAACCTTGTGCTCTAGGGAATCAACCTTGTGCTCCAGGGAATCAACCTTGTGCTCCAGGGAATCAACCTTGTGCTCCAGGGAATCAACCTTATGTTCCAGGGAATCAACCTTGTGCTCTAGGGAATCAACCTTATGTTCCAGGGAATCAACCTTATGTTCTAGAGAGTCCATTTTAGTATCCAAACGGTTGATGTCTTGTTTCATTCCCTTTATTTCCGCAGTTTGAATATCTAGCCGTTCTATAATACTTTGAAACAGATTTCTAATCTCTTCCAATTTTTTCACCTCTCCCATTGATCAATTAATTTTCTAAGTAAAAGTATAATTAACTGACCTATTTGGTACTAGTTTACTTTAATAATTACCGATAGACAATAATAATCTTGAAAGAGCGAAAAATTGTTCTTAAATAAATAAAGCAATTTCCAGATAAGTGGATAGGGTAGTATGATTCCAAACATAATATTCCCCGAGAGATGCAAGCTATTCATAATAGAACTAGCATTTTTACATATACTTAGTGTGACAATAGTCACAATGAGGAATATAAGATTATTATAAAATGTTACTATAACATGCCAATACAAATATTGGAGGTAGGATGTAATGGAAATGACTCTTGATCGTTCGATAAAAATAGGAGACATTGTCACGCAAGTTCCAAAAACAGCAGATATATTCAAAGAATATCGAATTGATTTTTGCTGTGGAGGAAACCGGCCGTTGGGTGAGGTAATTGATGAAATGAATCTGAATGAAGGAGAATTGATGCAACAGTTGAATCAGATATTGATCGAAAGAAGCACTGCCAACGAAAATATCAAAAATTGGGGTGAAGCTGGATACGGTGAACTGATTGACTATGTAGTAAATAAACATCATGCTTACCTGAATAAAGAATTGCCTTCCATTAGTCAGCTAACTGCAAAAATATTGCGTGTCCATGGTTCCAAACATCCTGAGCTGAGCCAGGTGTATCAGCTATTTCACAAACTGAAAATGGAGATGGAACAGCATATGATTAGAGAGGAAGTAGATGCCTTCCCGTTAATCAAACAATATGAAAAGAATAAATCCTCTTTGCAATTGGATAAAATTATTCGGATGATTAAAAAACTGGAAAGCGAGCATGATGATGCAGGAAACCTTTTAAAAGAATTAAGGAAGGGGACAAAAGATTATCAACTTCCGGATGATGCTTGCATGTCCTATCAATTAACATACCAAAAACTTGAAGAATTAGAAAACGACCTTTTCCAGCACGTCCATTTAGAAAATAATATACTATTTCCTCGCTGGTTGAAAGAACGGGCATAAATATGAAAAGGAGCCCTCAAAAACATCTGGTTACATTGATGAGTTGAGGGCTTTTGTACGACCTCGGAAGCTGTGATGATCTTAATTTTTTTTCACAGGTTCAACAAACTGTAGCAATTCTTGAATTAATCTTTCATGCAAGCGGGAGTTCCATAAAGTAGACCTCCAAATATAAAGTTTTCTTTTAACATGTACATGTTGTTCTTCTTGACTTATTGGTGATTTTATCGTTGACTATTCAAGGATACCTTATTTTTTTTCTCGCTTTGAAATATTTTATCAGAGACGATTGCAGCAATAAATTTTGGGGAAAGAGGGGGTTGTTTTGATTCGCGTATTATTCGTATGCTTGGGGAATATTTGCCGCTCACCGATGGCCGAGGCCATTTTTCGTCAAATGGTGAAGAAAAACAAATTGCAGGATAAAATTTTTGTAGATTCAGCCGGGACAGGCCATTGGCATATCGGTGAAAAACCTCATAAGGGGACAAGAGAAATCTTAGATGCGTATCATATTGATTATCATGGAATCTATGCAAGACAAATTGATAAAAAGGATCTGTTTCAATTTGATTACATCATTGGAATGGACACGAACAATGTAGAAGACTTGCGCCGCATGGCAGGAGCAGCACAAACCGGTTATATTGCCCGTTTGCTTGATTTTGTTCCGGAAACGGATCAATCCGATGTACCGGATCCCTATTTTACAGGGAACTTTACGGAGGTATATGAACTGGTGTCAGAAGGATGTGAAAGGCTTCTTCAGTTTATCCGACAGCGGGAAGGGATATAAGATCTATCAGGATATAGGAGATAATAATGGATCATCTGTTGTATCACGAATGAGGGAAAAGTGGGAGTTGATATTGAACAAATCCGTCCGATAGATATGGAAATTGCCAATCGTTTTTTTACTCAGGAAGAAAGGGAAGTATTGTTTCACCTTCCAGGAAACGATCAATTATCCTTCTTTTACGAGTTGTGGACTCTAAAGGAATCTTTCGTGAAGGCAATTGGCCAAGGGCTTTCCTGTCCCTTAGATTCCTTTGGTTTTGATATGAGAAATTATCCTCATACGATCACCCTGCTAGATATAAAAGGTAGAGATAAAATGGAATGGCACTTTAAAAAATATTTTTTAAACAAAGATTACTGTGTGGCTATTTGTGCCAATTTTCGCTATGTTCCTGATAACGCACGTGTTCTTAATCGTGATTTGTTTCTGTTATAGACCATTTTCGAAAAAATTTTATCTCCTTGATACCAAATAGGTATAAAAAATGGCTAGGACCAGAAAACCTTGTATTTTCTGGTCCTTTTTTGTTTTCCCCTCAAAATTTTACTTCTAAAATTTTACAGAAAACAACTCATAGGAACATTATCCATTAAATCGAAATACCCGGTATACTGACAAACTGCGTGTTTTAATTTCGCATAATCCAATTGTAGGGCGGCATCAAAAAAAGAAAAATGTGAAGGGAGTGAAACCATATGGTTATGACCAGCGTGGAGAACGTGACAAAGCGTATTGCGACTGATCAGAATGTATCTCCTTTATCCTAGGTACAGAAAAGATTGTATTTTTATTACAAGTTAAACCCTGAATCTCCCGTTTATAATCTTTCGTTTTGCTATAAGAAAGAGGGAAATTTGGATGCCGGGAAAATACAGGGTAAAAGAAGCAATCTGAAAGAAAAAATAGAAGACTTAAAAAAATAGGAGAGTTTAAGTGGTGGCGGTTTGATAAAAGCGCCATAGAGCTATTGCGGATTGCCCGGGGAACATATAAAAAAATGAACAAAAGATGTGAAGATATCCCATTGTTGGAAAGGGAGAAATACCATGAAAAATACCAAAAAAGGATATTTGTTTTAAGTGGAACCCTTACTGAGAATCTTTTCGGTTGGTCCCATGATTTGTACGATGAGCTTGACCATACAATTGTGATTATTCATTCGGCGGCCAATGTAAAGCATTACGGAGAATATCAGGATTTTTATGATATCAATGTAAAAGGGACTAAAAGGCTGCTGGACTTTGCGAAAACATTAGCTTCGCCTCAGGGGCAATAGAGAATCAGAATCAGGTCCTGTTTACAGAATACGATTGTGACAGGAAAATTTCAAGTAAATATCGAAGATAATGCTTTTTATCAGATGATTCGATCCTTCATTAACTTGGGGGTGATTCCTCAAATCGAACAAAATATCCTGGATCTCACGTTTATAGACTATGCCAGCAGGGCCGTCCGTCTACTTTACGATCGGAAAGAATTGAAAAATGAGATCTATCATATCATAAATCCCAATTCTGTAAGCTTAACAACGGTCGCCAAATTATTGAACCAGATTGGTGTAACATTAAACACGTTGCCGATACTTGAATTTTTGGATTATCTATGTGATAAGGATGACGGCAACAAATTCCGGGAATTTTCGGAAAAAATACTGCTTCACTATAACCTGATGGAGAATCTGAATTCTACAAAATTAGTCGTCCATTCAAAGAAAACAGACCTGCTTTTAAACAGATTGGGATTTCATTGGCCTGTGATTAAAGAAAATCATGTCGAAAAGATGATCGTCCATTGTAAGGAAGTCAATTTCCTGTAAGCAGAAATCATTGAATAAAGATTATCGAAAGGAGAAGAAGTTTGTGTGGAAACCTGGTGAAATTTAGACTATGCCCCTGCCGAAATGAGGGGAGGCAAATTGGTGAGAAGCGGAACGTTGGCTGGAGGGGACAAGTCTTGTAATTTCTGATTTATCCCTTATACCGGAGATGAAGTTCCGAAGAGCGTATAGGTAAATCCCAATTAGCTGGCTGAATAAAATTTACAGTTTATGGAAAAATTTTCGAAAAAAATTTTACGATTTGTCTCTTAAACCCATAGATACTCAATAATTTATACCGGAAAAAACTTGTTATTCCGGTCTTTTCTTTACATGTTGCGTAAAATTTTCGTGAAGAAATTTTATTGAGCATGAAGTGGCCGGAACTTTCATGTCCATTGCCAAATTAAGCAATATTGAAAACGGCAAGGTTCAGCCTGACCTTGAGACTTGGGAATATCTTAAGAATAAACTAGGTCTTTCCGATGAGATGATTTACGAAAAAGGGTCAACAGATTCGGTTGATTACATCCTGGAGCAGGCAGAAACCTACTATAGTACAGGATTTATCGAAAAGGCAAAAGAAAAGTATGAAAATGCGTTGCAGTTGGCGGAAAAATCCATGTTTATCGAACAATCCGCTAAAGCCCACAAGGCACTTGGTTTAATGTATTTGGAGGAGGAGAATTACAAGGAAGCTCAACTGTTTTTGGAAAAGGCTATAGAATTGTTTGAGCAGGAAAATGATGAAGAGAATGTTATAGAATGCAAAATAAAGATTGGAGCTATCTATTTTCGCCAGGAAAAGTATACAAAAGCCTTAGACCAAATTTATAAAATATTCGAGAATATTCCTAGCAATCAACTTAGAATGAAAGGTATTTTATATTACAATATGGCGTCTACTTTTTATGCTTTAAAAGACATGATTAATGCGAATTATGCATGTGAAAGGGCCCTTCATTATTTAACAGAAAATGAAACGGATTCGCTAATTTCAGCCTTAAATCTCCAAGGTATTCTCTTAAGATCTCAAAAAATGTATTTGCTTGCTCGTGAGAAACTAGAAAAAGCAAAGCAGATAGCAATAAAACATAAGCTTTTTATACCAAAGAAATTGAATTATACGAAACAGTAGCCAAATACTTTCACGAAATGGGAGATAAATATCATTGTTCAGAAAAGCTGTATAAGGCTTTTTTAGTAAAACTAAAAATGAATCAGGAATAGGGGGTGAAAGAATGAAACGTTTATTAATAGCGATCCTTATAATTGCTGCTATAGGTTTTGGGGCATCAGCGGTATATGCGGGTGATGATGTAGGATATTCAGTAACAGTGGATCAGAGATCTTAAGTTGCCATCATTCATGTTAAAACTTTCAAAAAAATTTACATCAACAGTCAAAGAATGAAAGAGGACAAATTTTTTCAGATCAGAAAACCTTGAGTTTTCTGGTCTCTTTTTTTTACGTAAAATTTTATCGAAAAATTCTGATAGGGAACTTGTCTATTATTCGCGAAACTTGGAGTACAATTTCATACTTTTTTCCTGCCTCTGTGCAACAAACAGGGTTTATGACCAATGTGGTCATTTCTTCGGGCTTTGTCAATCTTCAAAAGAGAGGAGGCTGATTCTTAAGAAAGTAAGAATCAGAAAGTAAAACCCTCGTCGTTCGATGGTGATGATTCGTCATGTCTGAATTGTCTGATTTACTTTTAGATTTAATTAAAAAATGGGAGGATTTATGATGGGAAAAAGAAAAGTAATGTTGTCCATCTTTTTGGTTGCAGTGCTGTTTCTTTCTCCAGTATACGGATTTGCCCAGGGGAATCAGCCGCAACCTGTGAAGCCGAAGAGTGTTTTTGAGAAGCCGGATGTTGCCATGACAAACAAAAACGGAAACAAACTGTTTGATAATCTTGAAGAAAAACTTCAGGGAATCAATGAAGGGGACAAGCTCCCTGTTATTGTAAAGTTTGACCGTTCTCAGTTGAAAGGGAAAGCTGCAGACGTACTTCAGCAACATATCGGGATTTTCCAAACCAAATATGAGTACAGCATCATTGACGGATTTGCGGCAACTCTTACCAAAAAACAAATTGAGATGCTGGACAAAATCCCTTTCATCAATCAGGTGGAATATGACGGGGAAGTCAAAGCCTCTCTTGCTACCGCCAACCAATGGTTTGGAACAACTAAAGCAAAAGCTGATTTTGGTCTCACAGGGGACGGCGATGGCAACGTCAATTCTTATTCCAAAAACGATATTGTAATCGCTGTCATTGATACAGGAATTGATGGTAATCATAAAGATTTAAACAATGGAAAAGTAATTGGCTGGAAGGATTATGTAAAAGGTAAAACAACTCCATATGACGACAATGGACATGGTACCCATGTTGCCAGCATTGCAGCTGATTTCTCCAGCCGCGGATATACGGCTGATGGACGAATCAAACCCGATATCGCTGCCCCGGGATACAATATTACGGCTGCCAAAGCAAATACGACTACAGGATATATTACTTATAGCGGAACCAGTATGGCAACCCCCTTTACCGCTGGAACTGTGGCGTTGATGTTGGATGCGAATCCGAGCCAGACTCCCACTCAGGTGAAGAATAATCTGTACAATACCGCATTAGACTGGGGTCCGACACGTAAAGATATTGATTATGGCAATGGCCGTCTGGACGGATATGCTGCGATAAAGAGTGCCGGCGGATTTTCAGGAACCAACATCATCGTGCCCAATCATTTCTATAAATCCGGCAGCTTAACTGGAACCGGTACCAGCAATGGGTTCAATATCAGCGTCAACAATACCGGATATCCGATTGCAGTTACATTTATCATTCCTGACTGGACATCCAGCTTCTTCTCAACTTATCCAGATTTTGATATCTACGTTTACAATCCTTCTGGAACCCTGGTGGCCAGTTCGGAAGGAACTAAACGTCAGGAAACCATTACGTTTACCCCTACAACCACCGGAACCTATCAGCTAAGAGTGTATTCCTATAACGGAAGCGGAAGCTATTTCTTTGACGTAAGTGCTGGAGCCACTTCGGTTAATTAGCAATAAACAGGATTGACGATCACTAGACTTCATGATTAAATATAAGTTAACCTGATGATTAATTAGGTTAACTTATATTTTTAAGGTTCGATAGATTCGTGGTTAGCACGAAACAGGAAGGTGATACTTATGTCCAAACATCAACAATTGATAGATAAAAGCAGAAAATATCTCTGGCTTCCCTTTACACAAATGAAAGATTACGAGAAAGATCCGCTGATTATTGAATCAGGAAGCGGGGTGAAGGTGAAAGACACTGAGGGAAACGAATACTATGACGGATTTTCATCAGTGTGGTTAAATGTTCACGGTCATTGTAAAAGAGAGTTAGATGAGGCTATTCGGATGCAACTTGAGAAAATTGCCCATTCAACATTGCTTGGCATGACTAACATCCCGGCCACAGAATTGGCGGAACAGCTCGTACATATAACTCCGGATGGTTTGGAGCGGGTTTTTTATTCTGACAGTGGGGCAGAAGCGGTTGAAATTGCTTTGAAGATGGCTTTTCAATATTGGTGTAATAAGGGGGTTCGGGAGAAACAAAAGTTTGTCACGATGAGAAATGGGTACCACGGAGATACCATAGGTGCTGTCAGCGTTGGTTCCATTGATATTTTTCATCAAATCTACCAGCCGCTTCTTTTCGATAGTTTTAAAGTTTCTTACCCCTATGTATATCGCCACCCCAGCAGCAATCCCGAAATTTGCAGGGAAGAATGCTTACAGGAATTGAAAGCGACTTTGGAGAGACATCATCGGGAAATTGCCGCGGTAATATTGGAGCCGATGATACAGGGAGCGGGCGGGATGATTACTATGCCCCAAGGTTTTTTGTCAGGTGTAGAGAGTTTGTGCAGAGAATATGATGTGCTGCTGATAGCCGATGAAGTTGCCACGGGATTCGGACGGACGGGGCGGATGTTTGCCTGTGACCATGAAGGGGTAAGGCCGGACATTATGACAATCGCCAAGGGAATTACAGGAGGATACCTGCCCGTTGCGGCGACAATAACGACCGGTCAAATTTATGATGCCTTTTATGCCGATTATAGGGAACTGAAGACTTTTTTCCACGGACATTCCTATACTGGAAATCAGTTAGGATGTGCGGTTGCACTGTCCAATCTGGAATTATTTAAAAAAGAGAATGTCATAGAAAATGTGCGAAAAAAATCTGTTTTTATTCGGAAAGAACTGAAAACGTTGCATGATTTAGAACATGTTGGAGATATTCGGCAGCTCGGATTTATGGCAGGGATTGAATTGGTGGAAGAGAAGGAGACCAAACGTCCCTATGAGTGGGGAAGGCGCTTGGGATATCAAGTGACGTTGAAAATGCGGCAGTTGGGAATGCTTTCACGGCCGTTGGGAGATACGATCGTGTTTATGCCTCCTCTATCAAGCTCCGAAGAGGAATTAAAGGAAATGATTAGAATTATGAAAGAAGCCATATTCCAGATAACGGAAGATGAGTAAATTACAATCAATTAACGAACCATAAAAAATCTTATCCTTAATAAATCAGGAATAAATGAGGTGAGATCTTGCGAAAGGGATTGTTTGTCACAGGTACTGATACTGACGTTGGAAAAACATTTGTTACGTCAGCTATCGCCGGTGCTTTACGTAAGATGGGAATTGACGTAGGTGTTTTTAAACCGATGCAGAGCGGAACGAGACGGGAAGACCCGAACAGTGACGCTTTTATTCTTAAAGCAACGTCTGAAGACAGCAGTCCATTGGAAGACATTGCACCCTTTACTTTTGAAGAACCCCTGGCTCCATATGTTGCTGCCAAAAGACAGGGACTTGATATTTCTTTGGAAGAAGTTCTGCAAGTTTGGCGAAGAAGGGAAAAGGAACATGAATTTTTTTTGGTTGAGGGGGCGGGAGGATTAGCTGTCCCTTTGGGAAGGAGTTATCTAGTGTCAGATGTAGCCAAAGCCATCGGTTTACCTCTGCTGATAGTAGCAAGACCTGATTTGGGTACTGTTAATCACACTCTGTTGACGATTCAATTCGCTAAAAGTATGGGTCTTGAAATCGTTGGTGTTATTGTTAATGGTCTTATGGAGGAACAACAGAGTGTTGCTGAACAGACTAATCCGGCTTTGATTGAAGAGTTTTCAGGCATTCCAGTATTGGGAGTGATTCCTCGTGTCTATCAGAAGGATTTTGAATGGATAATCCGAATGCTCTGTGATCACATTTCCATGAACAAAATTTTGCTATAAATGGCTAGGGGAATTAAATGGGGGGGAAGTGTGGGACGAATGGATTCAATAGAGAAACAATGGACATGGGAAGAAGAAATAAAAGGGAAATTGTCCTTTTTACAACAGATTTCCCAGATTCGTCAATTGGTGAATGTTGAACAAGCCGAACAGACTTGGCTCAAAATTAACGACCGTAAATTATTAAATCTTGCTTCTAATAACTATTTGGGGCTAGCTGGGGATGAACGATTGAAAAAAGCAGCTATAGAGGCTGTCCAAAAGCGGGGGTGTGGTTCGACGGCATCCCGTTTGATTGTTGGGAACCATCCTGGTTATCAAGAGGCGGAATCAGCACTAATTAACTGGAAAGGGTTAGAAGCAGGGCTTATTTTGGGCAGCGGGTATTTGTTAAATACCGGGATTATTTCCTGTATTGTCGGACGAGATGATATTGTATTCAGCGATCGCTTAAATCATGCCAGTATAGTGGACGGCGTTCGTTTAAGTAGGGCTGAGCATAAACGTTACCGTCATAATGACATGAACCATCTGGAATCACTTTTAAAAAAGGCATCAGGATATAAGCGGAAATTAATTGTTACCGATACTGTCTTTAGCATGGATGGAGATATCGCTCCGCTTTCAGACTTAGTTACATTAAAGGAGCGTTATCAGGCTATTTTGATGGTTGATGAAGCTCACAGCAGCGGGATTTACGGAATGGACGGAAAAGGATATGTTCACCATCTCGGACTACAGGATCAAGTTGAGGTTCAAATGGGTACTTTTAGTAAAGCCTTAGGTTGTTATGGGGCCTATGTAGTGGGAAGCAAGTGGTTTGTAGATTATTTGGTGAATAAAATGAGAAGTTTTATTTTTACGACTGCATTGCCCTCCGCCGTTCTCGGTTCTATCCAAGCATCCATTCAAATTGTACAAAAAGAAGGGATACGCCGTGAGGCACTATTAAACCATGCTGAATATTTTCGGGAAAAATTATCACATTTGGGCTTTAATATTTGTCATAGCCAAACTCAAATCGTTCCGATACTCATCGGTCCAAATGATCAAGCAATGCAGTTTAGCCAACTTTTGCAGGAAAATGGAATTTTTGCGGTTGCCATTCGCCCACCCACTGTTCCTAATAATCAGGCAAGGATTCGCTTTACAATCATGGCAACCCATAAAAAACATGAATTGGATTGGGCGATTGAGAAAATTGCTGCCGTTGGAAAGAAATTGGGTGTAATCTCATGAATAAACCGCAAATAATCATGTTACCCGGTTGGGGGATGGAAGCTTCAGTATGGGGGCTGTTTCAGGATAAGCTTAGTAAATATTTTGATTTGTCTTTTATAGAGTGGCGGGGAGTCAGCTCTCTTACCTGTTTTCGGGAAAGAGTAATTCAGCAAATAGAAACAAAAATAGAAGCAGAAAATAAATCATCCCTTATTTTGTTAGGATGGTCTTTAGGTTCACTGGTTGCCTTTGAGATTGCAACCCGTTATCCATCAATAATTAATCGTTTGATTATCCTTGGTGGAACCAGTCGTTTTATCAAGGACGAATCTGAACAATATCATGTTGGGTGGCATCGGAGAATGGTAGAAAGAATGAAATTCCAACTTCAACGTGATAAGCAGAAATGCTTGTCTGCTTTTTATCAGTCTATGTTTTCATCAGGTGAACAAGAACGGGGAGATCATGAACGTTTTCTACGAATTGTGAAGGAAAAATTTTGCGGGGACGACACCACTTCACTGCTGGTTGGATTAGATTATTTAATTCAAATAGACTTGAGAGATAAACTAAAGTTAATCCAGGCTCCCTTACTGTTAATTCACGGGGAGGATGATCGGATTTGTCCTGTATCTGCCGTTCAGCACATCTCAGGAGTTGTAAAAGGTTCCGAAATAAAAATATTGTCCGGTGTTGGTCATGTACCATTTTTCACTAGTGTGGATGAATGTTTTGTGACGATTAGGGAGTTTGTCGAAAAGGAGCAAAGAAATGATTGATAAACAGTTGTTGAAAAAACGCTTCAGTACAAACGCAAAATCGTATGATCGATACGCAAATGTTCAAAAGAAAATGGCCCTAGAGTTGATAAAGTTGCTTCAATTGAATAAAGGGATCAGAAAGACGGAAATGAATATACTTGAGGTTGGGTGTGGAACTGGTTATTTAACAGAACAATTATGCCATCTTTATCCTAAAGCCAATATTACGGCAGTTGATTTGGCACCGGGAATGATTGAAATGGCCAGGCAGCGGGTGGTAAAAAACGTTACCTTTTGTTGCGGGGATATTGAAGAAATGATAATGAGTGACCCATATGATATGATTATTTCTAATGCAACCTTTCAATGGCTTAATCATCTTGAAAGTACATTGAGACGATTGTTTACTTGGTTAACAAATGACGGAGGAATTTATTTTTCCACTTTTGGAAACCAGACGTTCACAGAATTGCATACCTCTTTTCAATTGGCAAAACAGCGTCTTCAAATTGATTCGACGGGTTCTCTAGGGCAATCGTTCTATAGTTTGGACGATCTGAATGGATTGTGCCAGCGTTCTTTGCATGATTCGAACTGGGATTCAACATTTACCATTCAGGCTTATGAAAAGATGGAGTACGAATACTTCCCTACGATGCAGGATTTTTTTACATCGATTAGAAGGATTGGAGCAAATAACAGTAATCAGGGAGAATACTGCCTACGACCGACGCTTTTTAAGGAAATGATCAGGATTTATGAAACAAACTTTCGTAAAGAAAGTCAGATGCAGGTTTCTTACCATTGTCTTTTTCTAAGTATTATAAAAACTTGATATCGGGAAAGGATAAGAATTGTGTTAATGAAATGGAGGGAACCAAATTTAAGGGAGAATTAGAATAATGGAGAATAATATACCATTATTTGAGATAACCAGTATCTCAGACTTTCTTGAAAAAATAAGGTTGATTCGTCATAAAGAAAGATTGTTATGGTTCAGAGGGCAAAAATCAGATACCTATTCGCTGCTCCCTTCCATTTATCGGAATCCTTATCATGTGGAACTGGAATATGAGTTGATTAGCCGATTTAAAGCCAGAGCCATTCCTTTTCTCGATCGTCTCCCTCAAACCGATTGGGAGTGGATGTTTTTGATGCAGCATTATGGAGTTCCTACCAGATTGCTGGATTGGTCGGAGGGGGCTCTGATCGCCCTTGCTTTTGCCGTTCAGGTTAGAAAAGAAAAGCACAAAAATCATGGAGCTGTTGTTTGGGCCCTTGACCCCATCGCTTTAAATCAGTTTTCTATCGATACCCATGAACATTCCGTTGGATTAATTCTCAATATGAATGACTATCAAGTGATTGAAAGAAATTACAGCATCAAATCACAGGAAGTTCCCGATATTTTATTGCCCGTTGCCATTGTAGGTCCGCAAAATAACAGGAGAATCGTTGCCCAAAAGGGAGTATTCACCTTGTTTTCTCCAAAAGGTGGGGCGACTATGGAAACTTTTGAGAAAGCTCCTGAGTTTTTATCAAAATTATATATTCCGCAAGAAAGTGTCCAACGAATAGAAAGGGAGTTATATGATTTGGGAATCACCGAAACTAGCTTGTTTCCCGACCTGGATGCCGTGGCAAGGGAGATTGTCAGGGAAGTGGGTGAACAATTAATAGAAAAATAAAAAATAAGTCAGGAATAACCTGCCTGACTTAGTGCCCTTAATTAACGCATATTAACCTGCTTAGCTTATCTATCTCAGCTTACCTTTGTTGTCTTGGGTTGTACCACATTAACGCCGGTGGTTGCCTGAAAATCATAGAGGCTGCTTGGCACATCAACGAAGCGTTCCAAATCATTATAGGCCGGGATCCCATGATAAGCCATATCCAAACCTTCTTCTTCTTCCTTGGCAGAAGCACGCAAGCCAACGGTTATTCTGGTGAAATGGGCCATGGCAAATCCTCCGGCAAACCCCCAGATGCTTAATACCAGTGCTCCAAGAATCTGAACGAAGAGCAAGGATGTGTTTCCGGTTGTAAAAAAACCTTCCGCCGAATCAAACAGTCCTACGGCAATGGTTCCAAAAATTCCGTTAAAGCCGTGAACAGCAACAGCACCCACGGGGTCGTCAATTTTCAAACGGTCAACAAGCAAAGTAGCGCCGATTACCAGAATACCTCCGATAGCTCCAATAATAATCGCACTTAAGGATTCCACGTAAGCTACCCCTGCCGTGATAGCGACAAGGCCGGCTAAAGCGCCGTTCATGGTCATACTGGGGTCTGCCTTTCCGTATTTAAACATCGTGAACAAGAGCGCTGAAGAACCTCCTGCAGCAGCAGCCAGCATGGTATTCAGGGCGATCACCGATAGTGCGGGACTTGATGCATCCAATGTACTTCCAGCATTAAAACCGAACCATCCGAACCATAGAATAAAGGTTCCACAGGAGGCCAATGGAATGTTGCTGGGGGCAAAAACGTTGGCACTACCATCGGAATTAAACCGGCCTCTTCTTGGGCCGAGTACCCAAGCCATGGCTAAAGCAGCAAAGCCAGCCATTGCATGAATAACCCCTGAACCGGCAAAATCCTTCATGCCCAGTTTTGCCAACCAACCATCTGCTTGCCAAACCCAATGGCCGGAGATGGGATAGAGGAACATGGCCACAAGGGCAGCCATAAGAATATAGGCTTTAAAATTCATTCGTTCTGCCACAGCGCCGGAAATAATAGAGATGCTAGCAACGGCAAAACCCAGCTGGAATAGAATAAAGGCTGCTGACGGCAGTTGAAGGTCGAGGGCGATATTTTGCGGAGATCCGAACAAACTGGTTCCGATAAAGCCCATCTTATCAGCTCCAAACATAAATCCAAATCCAACCAACCAGAAGGCCAGAGCGCCGATGGTTAAATCAACAAAAATTTTCATGGTGACATTCACCGCATTTTTGGTTCTTACCAGACCAGCCTCCAATAAACTGAATCCGCCTTCCATGAACAATACCATGGCGGCTGCCAAAACTACCCATATGGTATTCAGATACAAGAATTCCACCCTAGTTCCCCTCCCTGACTTTCTTTAATTCATCGATGGTATCATCGATCATGCCCGATCGAATGTTGTAAGCTTCTAGAACTGGTGTAACAAATATTTTCCCGTCGCCATCTTCTCCAGTTTGAGCAGAGGCAATGATGGTTTTGATGGTAATGGGAACCATATAATCGGATAATACGATTTCCAGCTTTACTTTTGGGTGTAAATTTACCGTATAGTTATGTCCGCGGTAAACACCACGTAAATCTTTCTGACGCCCCCGGCCTACCACTTGAGAAACGGTAAATCCGGTGACTCCAATTTCTTGCAGAGCTTTAATAGTATCCGTTAGTTTTTGCGGACGTAAAATAGCTTCCACCTTCTTCATGATATACACCCCATGTTTGCTATATTTACATTCAATTGTTATGAAATATAACATTATACTTAGGAAGTGTCAATGGTTAATGTTTAAAAATTCTGTTCAATCAATTGGAAAATTCATGAGTGACTGATTTATCGTCTCACTTCTTGAATTGTTCGACCGATTGCTATAAAGTTATTTGTAACGAATGGAATGATTTAGGGGGAGAGGGAATGGTTCAGACAATCAGATTTGATTATTCCAATGCATTATCTTTTGTTGACAAAGAAGAAATGTTCAGATTGCAGCCTTTTGTTTCATCTGCCCATGACATGCTACATCAAAAAACGGGTGCGGGGAAGGATTACCTCGGATGGGTGGATTGGCCTGTTCAATATGATAAGGAAGAATTTGGGCGTATAAAGGAAGTGGCAAAGAGAATCGTATCCCAATCGGATGTATTGTTGGTCATTGGGATCGGTGGTTCTTATTTGGGGGCAAGGGCAGCCATTGAAATGTTATCCCATACCTTTTACAATCAACTGTCAAAGGAGAAAAGAGGGACTCCTGAAATTTATTTTGCAGGACATCATTTAAGTTCCATTTATTTGACGCATTTGTTGGAACTGCTGGACGGAAAAGAAATATCAATCAATGT
Organism: Microaerobacter geothermalis; assembly: GCF_021608135.1. Lineage (NCBI taxonomy): Bacteria > Bacillati > Bacillota > Bacilli > Caryophanales > Bacillaceae > Microaerobacter > Microaerobacter geothermalis. Next base: position 26,330 of record NZ_JAKIHL010000024.1, on the reverse strand, counting down.
GATTTCCAAATCAGGAACAACAACTGAACCGGCCATTGCTTTTCGGATGATTCGAGAATATATGGAAAAAAGATATGGAAAGGATGGGGCAAGAAAGCGAATATTTGCATCAACGGATAGGAAAAAGGGAGCACTAAAGATATTAGCTGACCAAGAAGGCTATGAAACCTTTGTTATACCAGATGATATTGGAGGGAGGTATTCTGTCCTTACGGCGGTTGGCCTACTTCCCATTGCTGTCAGTGGAATTGATATTGGAGAATTGATGGCAGGAGCACAAGAAGGGTATACGCTGTATTCGCTTCCAAACCTTGAAGAAAACCCCTGTTATCAGTATGCGGCAATTCGAAACGTCCTTTATCACAAAGGAAAAAACATTGAACTATTGGTAAACTACGAGCCTTCTTTGCAGTATTTTTCCGAGTGGTGGAAGCAGCTTTTTGGGGAGAGTGAAGGAAAGGATCATAAGGGGATATTCCCGGCATCCGTTAATTTTACAACGGATCTCCATTCTATGGGACAGTACATACAAGATGGTAGACGGAATCTATTTGAAACGGTGCTTCATGTAGAGAAGGTAAGGGAAGAATTATTCATTAAATCTGAAGAAACCAATTTGGATGGACTCAATTTCCTTGCTGGAAAATCTCTTCACGATGTGAATCAACGGGCCATGGAAGGTACGCTGCTTGCCCATAGCGATGGAGGTGTACCCAATTTGCTTATTCGAGTTTCCGAATTGACTCCATATCTATTTGGAAAAATGGTCTACTTTTTTGAAAAAGCGTGCGGGCTCAGCGGTTATCTCCTTGGTATAAATCCATTTGATCAACCGGGTGTAGAGGCATACAAAAGAAATATGTTTGCCTTGCTGGGCAAACCAGGATATGAAAAAGAAAAGAATGAATTGGAAAAAAGATTAAAAGAACAACGTTTCTAATTAACTGGAACGAATCGCTGTTCTTTTATTTCACTTTAACCTCATATAAATCATGCAACGTCAACAATTGACGCTATTTATATAAATAATATATACTAAGCGAGGGACTGACATGTCAATCAGGGGGACTATCCAAGATGAAAGAAAGAAGAGAGTCGCTGCTGGAAGCAGCTGTCACTTGTTTTGCAAAAAAGGGTTTCCATGGGACAAGGGTTTCAGATATCGTTGCTGAGGCCGGAGTTGCCCAGGGTACCTTTTACTGGTATTTTAAAAGCAAAGAGGAAATATTTAGTGAGTTAATTGATCATTTTTTAAATCGTATCAATCAATCCTTTTCCGTGGCTCACTGGGAAGACGTTAGAACGCTGGACCAATTAAAGGATGCCCTGATTACAATGGTTGAAAATATGTTTAATATTTCCTGGGAAAACAAAGAGGTTTTTTCTATATTTTTAAAAGTTGGGCCCTCGGTTGGGCAGGAATTTGAAGAAAAGTTGAATGAATTTTTAAATTTGGCGGTCGAAACATCTAAAAGTATTGTAAGAATGATTCCAAACGACAATTTAATTCGTTCAGATCTCGATGTCGTATGTGATGCGATTGTTGGAATGTATTTTTACGTTATTCAGCGAAGAATTCTTCAAGCAAAAGAGAAACCAGATATAAAAAAATTAGCCTGTGAGATGGTTGAAATGGAGTTGTACGGGATAAGCGGCCATTTATAAACAGTGTTGTAAAACCTCTCCATTCCTTCATCTCCTGCGCTAACCATGAACTCGAAGGCCCTTTTTAGCAAATTTCTTCGTTCCGTCCATATAGACTATTTTCGTTGATTTGTTTTCAAATATTTTATGATACCCATAGCAATCGCTTCACCTGCTTTTTTCTGATAGGCAGGATCAACTAATTTCATTTCCTCCTCCGGGTGGGATAGAAATCCCACTTCAATTAAAACAGAGGGAACCGTGTTTTGATCCAAAACCCTATAATTTTCTTCTTTTACACCCAAAGGTTTGGAACCGAGTTTGGAGATCAATTCATCAAAAATGACTTCTCCTAAGATTTGGCTTTCCTTTACCTTTGGGTTTTTATCACTGTAAAAAATACGGGTCCCTTCTATTTCTTTATCGAACTGATCGCTATGAATACTGACGAAAAGATCTGCTGCAATTTTTTCCGCAAATTGGGCACGAGCGGTAAGGTCGGCATTGAGGTCCTTATCATCCATCATTTCATCCAGATATCTTGTCATTGCGACTTCCACATGATTATTTTCAAGATAATCCTTCGCATAGGTGGCAATGGCTAAGTTAATCTCCTTTTCAGGAACCTCTGACTTCCACCCTACGGCCCCCCATTCTTTTCCACCGTGGCCTGGATCAATTATCACTTTTCCAATGGGTAAATTGGCTTCTTGAAATAGGGGAATAACAGTATCGGTTTTATCCCTTTTATCAATCTCAGTTACGGATTCTGGAGTTAGATAAAACTTAAGAACCAGAAACAAAGAGAGGACAGATAAGATGAGTATGAAGAGAAGATACCTGGTTTTCATGGGATAAACTCCTTCAAAAAAATTCTCTTCTATTGTAACATCATCTAGTCCCCTTCGGGAAGATTGCCCATATATTGGGCGGTCATGGTGAGTCTTGCCAACATTTTTTACGCAGTCTGCGGTGTTTCAGAATTTTTTTCAAAGAATTGAATTGAATTTATTAGATTGATCACTTATTATAGTTTTATAATATATTTTAATACTTAAGAAAACAATTAAATTAAATGATTGGAGTGTCCAAATGGTAACGGGGAACTATGAAGTGATTAAATCAGTTAATATATCGCTTATCTTGGATGCTCTGCGCCATCATGGGGAACTGTCAAGATCCGATATTTCAAGAATAACCGGTCTGACCACAGGAACAATCACCAATCTTGTAAACAAGCTTCTAGAATATGGGATTGTGGAAGAAATTGGTGCTGTCTCTTCACCTATAGGTGGAAGGAAGCCGATATTGCTTCGTTTAAACCCCCGGGGCGGCTATGCCATTGGCATAGAGATTACGACAACAAGAATAAAAGCAATATTATTTAATCTGCTGGCTGAACCGATGATGCGATTAGAAAGGGAGGGAAGTTATCGATACCATGAAGGTTTGGAAATCATCTTAGAAATCATTGAAAAATTTAAACGGAGTTTGGGAAAAGCTGAGAATCAACTGCTGGGGGTGGGTGTTAGTGTACCGGGTTGGGTTCATTTTTCCTCCGGAAAAATTTATAACTTACCCAATTTATCTGGATGGGTAAATGTTCAGTTGAAGGATAATTTGGAGCAAGCCATCCGATTGCCCGTTTTTGTGGATAATGATGCTAATTTGGCAGCTCTTGGAGAACTATGGTTTGGACAGGGGAAAAATGTGGATCAGTTGATTTACATTCTCGTTGATGACGGTATTGGAGCCGGTTTTGTCTTACAGCATCAAGTTTACCATGGAAAAGGCTATAGTGTAGGAGAATTGGGACATGTTTCCTTTGGAATCAGTGATGAAGAGTGTCCATGCGGAAATAAAGGTTGCTTGGATGTCACTGCATCAGCCAAGGCAATGGAAAGAACATATAAAAAGTTAACAGGTGAAGAAATTTCTATTGACCAATTAAATCAACGATTTGCATCCGGGGATGAAAATGCTCGGCGGATTCTTATGGATTCAGCAGAATTATTGGGTCGAGGGTTAGGATCCCTTATCAATCTATATGGTCCGGATACGGTGATTTTGGGTGGTCGGATGATTTACCAGAATCCGTTTTACGGAGAATTATTAAAGGAAGCGGCATTAAAAAATGCACTTCCGGTCATGACACAACAGGTGTCCATCACAAACACCCAATTGAAAGAGGACAGCAGTATATATGGTTGTGTGGCGATGGTCTTTCAATCAACTTTACAGCCCTACTCATTACGTGCTTTGGGAACTCATTCAGTTCATTTAACATAATTCTTTAATTCTATAGATGTGGAACTAAAGATTCACACGTCTGCTAGTCGAGTTTGCCAAGAAGAGATTCATGTCCGCTTCAATTCTAAAGAACGGAGCCCTCAAAAACATTTGGGGATTTCAAAGTTGGTAACAGTTTGAGGGCCAGATCCCCGTTCTTTAGCCTCTCCACTTAGTACAAACTCGAAGGCTGTCCTTAGTGAATTCTTAGTTCCGTCTATATAATCTAAGCCAGTGTGCACGAAACCAAAGATTAAAAAATGAAAGAGGGGAAATCAATTATGGCAGGTGTTAAACTGAATCATGTTTGGAAGCGTTATGGGGATGTGGAAGCAGTCAAAGATTTTCATTTGGATATTCAGGACAAAGAGTTTATTGTGTTTGTCGGTCCCTCCGGTTGTGGTAAGTCTACCACCTTGCGCATGATTGCTGGCTTGGAGGAGATATCGGAAGGGGAACTGTATATCGGGGAACGCAAAGTGAATGACGTGGCTCCAAAAGACAGAGATATCGCCATGGTGTTTCAGAACTACGCACTGTATCCCCATATGAACGTGTATGATAATATGGCCTTTGGACTAAAATTAAGGAAATTTCCCAAGAAAGACATCGAAAAACGTGTGAAGGAAGCGGCAAAAATTTTGGGAATTGAGCCGTATCTTAAAAGGAAACCAAAGGAACTCTCAGGAGGCCAGAGACAACGGGTTGCCCTAGGAAGAGCGATTGTAAGGGAACCTCAAGTGTTTTTGATGGATGAACCTTTATCCAATCTTGATGCAAAGCTCCGGGTACAAATGAGGGCGGAAATTCTTAAATTGCATGAGCGGATTCAAACGACCACGATTTATGTTACCCATGACCAGACAGAAGCCATGACCATGGCAACCCGAATTGTAATTATGAAAGATGGAATCATACAGCAAGTAGGAACCCCCCAGGAAGTGTATGATGTTCCGGTAAATCGGTTTGTAGGAGGATTTATCGGCTCTCCTGCGATGAATTTCATAAAAGGGAATCTGAAGGAAGAAAGTGGGAAAATACTCTTTCAGGCAGAAGGGATTCAGGTTGAGATACCTGCTGGAAAGGCACAAAAAATAAAGGAGCAGGGATATGTAGATCGAGCGGTTTATCTTGGTATCCGGCCTGAAGACATCCATGATGAACCATTGGTTTTGGAATCCTCTCCAAAAACCCACGTTCATGCAAAGGTAGAAGTGGTGGAACTAACGGGTGCTGAAAAATATCTCCATATATCCGTGGCTGGAGAAGTGATCATAGCTAGGGTGGATGCCCGATCCAATGTGAAGGTGGGGACTGAGGTGGAGATGGCATTTGATCCCAATAAATTGCACTTTTTTGATGCTGATACAGATCAACGAATTGACGCTTAGGGAGAATCAGCGATGAAAGAACAAAAATATATAGGAATAGATCTGGGTGGTACATCGATCAAAATGGGACTTGTTGACCAGAAAGGGAGTCTCCTTTATACTTTAGAAAGTCCTACACCCGAAAACAAAGAATTTTATTCAGTAATTAACACTTTTGATGGAATGGTCGACCGTCTTCTTCAGGAGAACGGATTGGAATGGAAAGAGATTACTGGAATAGGCGTAGGTGCCCCTGCTTTTTTTGACTTGAAAAAAGGTGAAGTGGTAGAGGCTGTCAATCTTGGTTGGCATCATGTCCCTTTAATGGAAACTCTGATGGAAAGATGGAAATTACCTGTCTGTGTTGACAATGATGCGAATGTTGCAGCATTGGGTGAAATGTGGGTAGGGGCAGGAATTGGGGCAACCCATATCCTTTGTATTACCATCGGCACGGGTATTGGCGGGGGAGTGATCATTAATGGAGACATTTACCACGGCGCCAACGGCAGCGCCGGTGAAGTTGGACATGTTACCGTCAGACATCAAGACGGTAGACTCTGCAACTGCGGGAAAACGGGATGTTTGGAAACGGAAGCCTCTGCCACCGCCATTGTTTTGGATGCGATGGATAAGCTGAAACATCTATCAGATGGACCTTTGAAAGAAGCTTATGATAAATCGGGAACCTTGACAGCGAAAATGGTTGTAGAATTAGCTCTAAAAGGAGAACCTACCTGTAAAGAAATTATTCAGAAAGCAGGAAAGGTTCTTGGACGCTCATTGGCGGAAATGTGTTACCTGCTAAATCCTGAATTGATTATTATCGGAGGGGGTATATCCTACGCAGGAGAGATGTTGTTTAACCCCCTCACTGAGGCATTTTATCAGACTGCATTCCCAAGGGTAGCTGAGGATACTTCCATAGTTCCAGCTAGACTTGGCAACCAGGCTGGAATGATCGGGGCGGCACGATTAGTACATGTGCGGGTAAATCATTAATTCGACTTTTATAGATGTGGAATGGAGCCCTCAAAAACATCCGGGTATTTCAAAGGTGGAGTCAGTTTGAGGGCTAATTTCCATTCTTTAGCCTCAACGCATAAGTACGAATTCGAAGGCTGTCCTTAGTGAATTTTTTATTCCGTCTATACATTTTAAAGGAAGTATTGTGACAAGGAATACAAGGGGGGATTATTAGTGAAAAGAATTGCTGTTTTGACAAGTGGTGGAGATGCTCCAGGAATGAATGCGGCTATTCGTGCTGTTGTTAGGAGAGGAATATTTAATAATTTAGAAATTTTTGGTGTTCGTCATGGATACCAGGGATTGATGGAAGGTTCCTTTGTCCCCCTGGAGCTGGGAAGTGTTGGAGATATTATCCATAGAGGCGGAACAATTTTGTACAGTGCCAGAAGTGAGAAATTTAAAACTGAAGAAGGACAGAAATCAGCTTTAGACCAATTGAAGGGAAACGGAATTGAAGGTTTGATCGTGATTGGTGGAGATGGGTCCTTTCGTGGTGCTTTACAATTAACCAAAAAAGGGTTTCCTACCATCGGAATCCCCGGAACCATTGACAATGATATTCCCTGTACAGATTTTACTTTAGGTTTTGATACTGCGGTGAATACGGTGATTGATGCAATTGACAAAATAAGGGATACTGCTACTTCCCATGAACGAACCTATGTCATCGAAGTGATGGGGAGAGATGCCGGAGACATTGCTCTCTGGTCGGGATTAGCCGGAGGGGCAGAGTCCATATTAATACCGGAAGCGGAGACTAATTTGGATGATCTCTGCCAACGATTGATTCAAGGTCATAAACGGGGTAAAAAGCACAGTATCATTATTGTAGCCGAAGGGGTTTCAAGTGGTTCCGAAATAGGCAATCTGATACGAGAGCGGACAGGATTTGAAACTAGAGTAACCGTTTTGGGTCATATCCAGCGAGGGGGCTCACCTTCTGCTTTTGACAGGTTACTGGGAAGTAGAATGGGAGCAGAGGCAGTCGATCTTCTTCTCGCCGGGGAAGCAGGGGTTATGGTGGGAATACAGAACAATCATATGATAGCTGTTCCCTTTGAAGAGGCCCTTAGCCAGACCCATCAGCCTTCACTTGATTTATATGATTTGGCCCGCACCTTGTCGATATAGATTTCGCTAACCGCCACTTATTTCATACGAATGAGTAGGGAATATAAGTGGCGGTTAGCTGTTCTTGCCATTTTCTTGCCATATATAGGGCAAGGCTTTTTAGCACGCCAACCCTCCCTGCACGCTGACTCACCTTCCGAGAACAAAACGAGAGTATAGTTCATGCAAACGTTTGTATTCTAATCCTACATAATATTTCTCTATAAATATTATGATCCTATGCATTGGGAATCTATTATGGGTGGGGACTCGGTCAAAAAATAAACAAGGCTAAAGCCTTATTGGATGAATTGAACTACTTGATAGAAGATTGACGGATAACCAAGCGATGAGGAATGATTGTTGTTTTCTGATGCAAGGTTTCTTCATTAATTTGCTTTATAAGTAATTGTGCAGTGGTATATCCAAGATGATATATTCCGATATCAATTGTAGTTAGAGGAGGTGTGGTCAAATCTGACATAGATACGTTATTAAAACTGACGAGAGCAACATCCTCAGGAACCCTATAATTTAATTCGTAGAGACCTCGTAATACTCCAAATGTGATCAGATCATCAGATACTACAAGGGCTGTTGGTTTTTCAGGCTGCTCAAATAAAGTTGAAATTGCTTGATACCCGCTCTCAAGTAAAAATTTAGCCTCGAACACCCAATCTGTATGAAAAGGAAGATTATTTTCCTTCAGGGCATCCTGATAACCTTTAATTCGATCTTGCGAAACAACCAGGTCCCTCGGACCACTGATAAATCCAATTCGAACATGTCCTTGTTTAATTAAATGCATCGTTGCATCATACGCCGCCTTTACATTGTTTGTATCAACACAGACAATATCGGGGTGTTCTAAAGATCTCCCGATTAAAACAAATGGAAAATTTCTTTTTTTCAGAAGAGGAATAAGTGGATCATTCACACGAGAGGCAAGCAAAATGACTCCATCCACTCTTCCCCCGAAAACCATTCGATTGAAAGCTTCCTTTTCTTCTTGTTCTGTACTTCCAGCAGACATTAATAAATCATAACCAGTATAATTTGCATAAGCATTGATTCCGCGCAATACTTCAGGAAAAAAGGGATTAAGAAAAAGTTCATCCGCCGAGCGCGGCAAAATAATACCCAATGTTTGAGTACTTCGTGAAACTAGACTTTTAGCCATGACATTTGGATGGTAACCAAGATGTTCCATAGCTTCTTTTACTTTTCGGGATGTAGCTGGGCTAATTCGCGGGTTATTCGCAATCACTCTGGAAACGGTTGATGGGGATACACCAGCTAGCTTAGCAACATCTTTGATAGTAACGGACATAAAAATTCCTCCAAATAGTAACTCATTGTTAAGGATGTTGTACATGTCAAAGAAAATTGAGGCAAACGTTTTCCTTCGATAGATAAATCATAAAGATTTTATTATAATAAGTCAATCTAAAGAATTCACGATATTACTAACAAAGACAATGAACAGAATTTAATAGCTACACGAGGAAAGTTCGAAAAAACGCAAACCAAATGATTGCAACAAGTTGGATAAGACATTAAAATGAACGTGATGTTTAAGAAAACGTTTGCACGAATTGATAACAGAGTACAGAATCCAACGGAAGAGGTGAGGAGAAATTGGTACCGGTTTTTCAACATGGAAAGAAAGCGCTTACATTGGTTATCCTACTAAGTTTGTTAGTAGCGGGGTGCAACTTTCAGCAAGAAAAACAGCGGGTGTCCGAGTGGCCGAATGCCGTTTTCTATGAAATTTTTGTAAGGGCCTTCTATGATTCAAACGGGGATGGAATTGGTGATCTGAAAGGGGTTATTGCCAAGCTGGATTATTTGCAAGAACTCGGCGTCGAGGGAATTTGGCTTATGCCGATCAATCCCTCCCCCAGTTATCACAAGTATGACGTAATCAATTATTATGATATCGATCCGGAATATGGAACACTAGAAGACATGAAAATACTTGTTGCCGAAGCAAAAAAGCGTGACATTAAAATCATAATAGATTTGGTAGTGAACCATACAAGCAATCAGAATCCATGGTTTCAGGAAGCGATCAAGGATGAAAACAGTCCCTACCGCGATTGGTATATTTGGGCAGATGAAAAGACAAACTTACTGGAACGAGGAGATTGGAATCAACAGCTCTGGTATGGTTTAGGAAAGAACAAATATTACAGTACATTCTGGGAAGGAATGCCAGATTTAAACTATGATAATCCGGATGTACGAGCGGAAATAATCAAAATTGGGAAGTTCTGGCTGCAAGAAGTAGGTGTCGAGGGATTCCGTTTAGATGCTGCAAAATATATATATCCCGATCAAGAAAAAGAGAAAAATTATGCCTGGTGGAAAGAATTCCGTAAAGCGATGCAGACGGTAAAGGAAGATGTATTCCTTGTCGGTGAAGTATGGGATACAGCAACAGTGACCGCACCTTACTTGCAAGACGATGGCCTCAATTCGACCTTTAATTTTGATTTAGCCGAAAGAATTGTGAGAGCTGTTCAGCAGGGAAAAGATACTGGCATCGTTTCGGGTTTAAAAAGGATGCGAGAATATTTCAAAAAAATGGACGAAAATTACGTCGATTCAATCTTTCTTACCAATCATGATCAGAATCGCGTAATGAGTCTATTTAAAGGAGACGTAAACAAGGCGAGAATGGCTGCTGCCATACTGCTTACATTGCCTGGATCGCCATTTCTTTATTATGGAGAAGAGATTGGTATGCAGGGGATGAAACCGGATGAATATATCCGAGAACCATTTGTTTGGTCTACAGATAAAAAAGAGGGTGAAAGTCGATGGATCGTATCCAAATACAACAGAGAGAGGGAAAAGATCGCCCTCGAAACTCAAATTGAAGAGGAAAACTCATTGTATCAGTATTATAAAAAACTAATTCAGGTGCGTAGGTCTAGCGATATCTTAGTTTTGGGGGAAATTGAACGTTCCAAGGTGAATGAAATCGGAATTGTTGCCTTCAAACGGGTTTTAGGTAATCAATCCCTTCTTGTGTTACATAACCTAAGCGGTGTAACAAAAACTTTTTCACTACCGGAAGACGAGTCGGTCTATAAGAAGAAATTCTTTACCAGTGACAAAGGCTCAGCAGATAAATTAAATCGTATCGTGGAAATGCAGCCCTACAGTACGCTGATTTTAGCTCAGTAATCAAGAGGGATAGTAGACTAAATATCGAAATATCGTACGAAGAACCAATAGGAGTAATGCTATGCGTTTGCGCAAAATTTAAAAAAAGAAAGAAAAAAGAGATTGTTTTTTTGCCCATAACATATTAAAATGGAAACAAATACCTTATGAAAACCCTTTCAGATAGAGGTTAAATTTTTTAGCTAATGTGCAAACGTTTGCTCAACACCAGGGCGGAATAAGGTACGAAATTTTTAACAAAAAAGGAGAGGGGATCAAATGAGACACAAAAAACTGGTAGTCATAGCAGCTGTTTTAGTGCTGCTCATGAGTGTACTCGTGGCTTGTGCGAAACCTCCGCAACAAGCTGGGGGGAATCTAGTGGAGAGTGAGACATCGGGCACTGGAATTGATTCGGCAACAGGAGCTGAATCGGAACTAAAACCTGAAGACGGTGCAGAACTTATAGTTTGGAGTAACGGTGACGCTGAAAGTGAATGGGCAAGGTATGTGTCGGAAGAGTTCACGAAGAAATACGGAGTGCCAGTTACCGTTGAAGAAGTTGGACACACCGATGCGCCTGGCAAGCTACAAACCGATGGACCTGCAGGGCTAGGGGCTGATGTATTTTTGGGAGCCCATGACCATACCGGAAACATGGAGGCAGCTGGTTTAATTCTTGAGAATTTCTATCCCGATGAGTACAAAGAGAGATTCATGGAGAATGTCATCCAAGGTGTTTCGGCAAATGATACGCTCTATGGCTATCCTGTTTCCATTGAGACCTATGCCCTTTACTACAACAAAGATTTGGTAAAACAAGTACCTGAAACATGGGAAGAGCTGATTGAGCAATCCAAAGCATTTAATGATCTCAAGTCTGAAGATAAAAAATTTGGTTTTATGATGGAACCCGGAAACTTCTATTTTACGTATGCCTTTCTGGGCGGATATGGAGGTTACATCTTCGGTAATAACAATACTGATCCATCCGATCTTGGCTTAAACAACGAAGGTGCCTTAAAAGCCGGTGAGTTTATGAAGCGTCTGCAAAATGAAATTCTCCCGCTGAAAGTGGAAGATGTTACTTACGACGTAAAAGGTCAATTTTTTAAAGAAGGAAAGCTGATGTTTGATATGAACGGTCCTTGGGCCCTTAAGGATTATCGGGATGCTGGCGTCAACTTTGGGGTTATCCCACTACCAAAATTGGATAATGGAAAAAATCCGACTAGTTTCATGGGAATTAAGGCTTACTACGTAAATGCGTATACCAAGTATCCAAATGCAGCAACCTTATATGCGAAATTTTCAACCAGTGAGGAAATGCTGTTCAAACGCTATGAAATGACAGGTCAAATTCCGGCGACGAAATCGGCACTTAACAATGAAATGATTAAACAAGATGAAGTTGGTCGTGCATTCTTAGAGCAAGCTTTAGTTGCGGTACCGATGCCAAACATCCCACAAATGCAAACCGTTTGGGGACCGATGGGCCAGGCATTTAATGCCATCTGGAATGGCCAGGCTGAACCCAAAGCAGCATTAGATTCAGCTGTTCAACAAATTACGGATGCGATTCAGACTTTTAAATAATTACAATTAAGAATAAAATACAGGCCAGTACCTTACGGTATTGGCTTGTGTTCCATATAAAGGATTTTTTATATGAAAGAGGGAAAAGTGATGAAATCAAAAGCGAAAGTCGGCGCGCTTCTTTCATTGCTGTTTATGGGTTTGGGACAACTATACCATCGGCAGTTTGCAAAAGGAATATTTTTGCTTTTGCTGGAAGCCTACGTGCTCATCTTTTGGTCTCTCCCGTTCCAATGGGCGATGTGGGGACTTACAACGCTTGGGGAAACCCCGCAAATCCGCAAAGCTGGTAGAATCGTTTATCCTGGGGATCACTCCATCTTCTTAATGATCGAGGGGATCATCTATCTTATAGCGTTCTTGCTTTTTATATGGATCTACTATTTAAACATTCGCGATGCGTACAAAACAGGAAAGATAAGGGATGAGGGCGGAGTTCCTAACAATATTAAACAAACTTTGAGAAATATTTGGGAAAACGGTTTTCCCTACGTGATGCTTACTCCAGCGGTTCTTTTTACCGCATTTTTAACAATTCTGCCTTTAATTTTTGGGATAGCCATTGCTTTTACCAACTATTCTGGCCCCAATTATTTGCCACCGAAAAATTTGGTTGATTGGGTTGGCTTTAAGAGCTTTGTTGATTTGTTTCAGCTCAAAACATGGAGTAGAACTTTTTATGGCGTTTTTATCTGGACATTTATTTGGGCGATAATCTCCACGATTTCGATTTATTTTGTCGGCATGTTATTTGCCTCCTTACTGGGTCACCGAAAGATCCGTTTTAAACGGTTTTGGCGGGCAATTTTTATTCTACCATGGGCGGTGCCTGGATTTATCTCTACATTGATCATGCGCAATATTTTTAACGGGGAGTTTGGTCCTTTAAATAAGTATTTGCAAGTGATCGGATTTGATCCGATTCCGTGGTTTTCCGATCCCTTCTGGGCGAAGATGACTTTATTCATGGTGAATCTATGGCTCGGGTTTCCTTTCTGGATGTTGTTGATGTCTGGTGTCATGACCTCAATTGACAAAGAGTTGTATGAGGCGGCAGAAGTAGATGGGGCAACTGCTTGGCAAAAATTTTGGAAAATTATGTTCCCAATTGTAGTTTTTTCAACTACACCGCTTTTGATTATGGGTTTTGCCGGAAACTTTAACAATTTCGGGCTGATTTACTTCTTAACCTCAGGCGGACCTGTCAACCCGGATTATACTTATGCAGGGTCAACAGATATTCTCATTACCTGGCTTTATAAACTAACCCTAGAACAGAATAAGTTTAACATCGCCTCTGTGGTATCAATCCTCATCTTTATTGTTGTGGCAGCCCTATCAATTTACAATTTCAGAAGAACGAGAGCCTTCAGAGAGGAGGATATGATGTCACAATGAGTATCAAAAAGTTTCACATGAATATGGTATGGAGAGAGCGAATCACGCTCTTGATCATCTATACCATTTTAACCGCCACGGCGATCGCCATTATTTATCCTGTTTTGTGGGTAATCATGGGTTCCTTAAATCCAGGGGATACCTTAAGTGCAACCAAGCTTCTCCCTGATAAACTGACCTTTAAGCACTTTGAACGGCTATGGAGTGGGACCGAGTATGTCTTATGGTATAAGAATACATTGTTTATTGCCTTCTGGAATATGATCCTGTCTACGTTTCTTGTTGTTACGGCAGCATACGCCTTCTCAAGGTACCGCTTCCCCGGCAGAAGGCAAGGATTGATGGCGATGCTTGTTCTGCAAATGTTTCCGGGGTTTATGGGGATGATTGCGATCTATATCTTGTTGCTACAGCTTAACTTGTTAGACAACCATTGGGGCTTAATCCTTGTTTATGCAGGGGGTTCGATCCCGTTTGGAGCCTGGCTGGTAAAGGGATATTTTGATGCTTTGCCCAGAAGTTTGGAGGAAGCGGCTAAACTGGATGGTGCCGGAAATTTGACGATTTTCTTCAAAGTGATGATGCCTTTGTCGAAACCGATTCTCGTGTTTGTCGCGGTAAGCAACTTCATCGGCCCATGGATGGATTTCATTTTTGCACGCTTGGTTCTTCGTTCAGATGAGAAGAAGACACTTGCGGTTGGCTTATTCGAGATGGTTACGGGACGGGGAAATACGGAGTTCACCACCTTTGCTGCAGGGGCCGTACTTGTTGCCGTACCGATCACGATCCTCTTTCTGCTTTTCCAGAAACATTTGGTTGAAGGTTTAAAAGCGGGCGCGAACAAGGGCTGATTCAATCCTCTAATGAATCGGAATCTGATTGAATGTCAGTTGCAAATGAATAAATGATATCTTTCTATAGGAGGAAAAGAAATCTATGCATTTGGAGGCTATCTATCACGACGCTTTTGGTTCATATGCCTTTCCTTTGGATCGGCAAAGATTAAAGGTTAGATTACGGGCAAAAAAGGGAGATCTGCAAAAAGTAGAGGTGGTACATGGCGATCGTTATACATCTTATGAAACAGGGAAAGAGCAAATCGTGGTCTTAGAGAAAGTAGGCTCTACTGATCTTCACGATTATTTTGAAGCGGTGCTTAAGACGGAAACCGGAAGACTGCGCTATGTCTTTTACCTAAGCGATGGAGAAAAGGGAATCTGGTATGGAGAGAGGGGGTTTGCTGAATCCTTTTTCACGTGTCAGCCATTCCAATATGCCTATATTACTGAACAGGATTTATTTGAAATTCCGGAGTGGGTGGATGGAAGCATTGTTTATCAAATATTCCCGGAACGGTTTGCTAACGGCAACCCGGATAATGATCCGGAAGGTGTGTTGCCTTGGGGCGGAGAACCAAAATGGAACAACTTCTTCGGAGGTGATATACAGGGGATTATCCAAAACTTGGATTATCTAGCCGATTTGGGAATCAATGTGATTTACTTAACGCCGATTTTTGAATCTCCCTCTAATCATAAATACAATACAACCGATTATTATCGAATCGATCCCCATTTTGGGGACCTGGAAGACGTAAAAGAGATGGTGGCGAAAGCTCATAAATTAGGCATCCGCGTTATTTTTGATGCAGTCTTCAACCATTGCGGATACGACTTTTTTGCTTTCCAGGATGTCGTGGAAAAGGGTAAGAAATCTCCTTATTGGGACTGGTTTTTTGTTGAAGATGAACCGGTGATAACAGAACCTCGTCCCAACTATGAAACATTTGCCTGCAACGTTTGGGAGATGCCTAAATTAAACACAAAAAATCCCAAAGTGAAGAAGTATTTGCTCGATGTGGCCCGTTACTGGATTGAAGAAGCGGATATCGACGGCTGGCGCCTCGATGTTTCTAATGAGGTGGATCACGTATTCTGGCGCGAATTCCGCCAAGTGGTGAAAGGAGCCAAAGCCGACGCGCTGATTATCGGCGAAGTTTGGCATAATGCCAATCCATGGCTGCAAGGGGATCAATACGATTCGGTGATGAATTACCTCTTCCGCGATGCGATGCTCGAATTCTTCGCCAAGCAATCCATCGGGGTGGAAAAATTTAATGCTCTCTTGATTCAGGCACAAATGTGTTATAAAGACCAGGCTAACCGCGGCATGTTCAATCTCATTGACAGCCATGATACGGAGCGGTTCTTGACCACTTGTGATGAGAAAGAAGAGCGAATGCGCCTTGCGGTATTATTCCAGATGGCTTATCCGGGCATGCCGATGATCTATTACGGCGATGAAATCGGAATGAAGGGCAAAAACGATCCGGACTGCCGTCGCACCTTTATCTGGAAAGAAGAAGAACAGAATCAGGAGATGCTGAATTGGTATAAAAAATGCATTCAAATTCGCAAATCGTTGCCGGCACTCACCAAAGGAAATTACCGCACCTGGGTGATCCGTCCTACGGGCAATATTTTTGGGATCATGCGCGGAACTGATACAGACCAACCTGTAGGAGTATTGATTAATAATAGCTCTTTGCAGCAAGAATTGACTGTTCCCGTATTATGGAAGCAGAGCGACCGTTTGCAAGACTTGATCAGCGGAGAAACGTATCCACTTAAGAATCAGGAGATTCGACTCGTATTAAAACCATATCAAGGGGTATTGCTCGTCTAATGTTTAGATTTCATTTTTTGATTCACGTAAATAATAATAGATTGAAGTCATGAGAGAGGAACGAACATCATGAAGAAGAAATGGTGGAAAGAAGCGGTTGTCTACCAAATCTATCTGAGGAGTTTTATGGATAGTAATGGGGATGGTATTGGAGATTTGCACGGCGTTATCTCTAAGCTGGATTATCTAAAAGAATTGGGTATCGATGTGATCTGGATTTGTCCGATGTATAAGTCGCCTAATGACGATAATGGCTATGATATCTCTGATTATCAAGAAATTATGGATGAGTTCGGAACCATGGAAGATTTTGATCGTCTGCTTGCGGAAGTTCACGCCCGCGGGATGAAGTTGATCCTAGACTTAGTCGTGAATCATACGAGTGATGAGCATCCATGGTTTATCGAGTCACGTTCGTCTAAAGAGAGTCCCAAACGGGATTGGTATATTTGGAGGGACGGGAAAGACGGGCGTGAACCGAATAACTGGGAAAGCATCTTCAGTGGTTCTGCCTGGGAATATGACGAAGGGACTGGCCAATATTACTTGCACATCTTTTCACGCAAGCAGCCCGATTTAAACTGGGAAAATCGGGAGGTTCGCGAGGAGATTTATAAAATGATCAACTGGTGGCTAGATAAAGGAATCGATGGATTCCGCGTGGATGCCATAAGCCATATCAAAAAGCTACCGGGCTTGCCTGATCTACCCAATCCCAAAGGACTTCCCTATGTTCCCTCGTTTGAAGGCCATATGAATCGCGAGGGGATTCAGGAATTCTTGGCTGAGTTAAAAGAAAGAACCTTTGCCCACTACGACATCATGACCGTCGGCGAAGCAAACGGAGTAAAGATAGAACAAGCCGATGAATGGGTAGGGGAAGAGAACGGAAAATTTAATATGATATTTCAGTTTGAACATTTGAGGCTTTGGGACAAAGGACCAAACCAAACGGTGGACGTGCTCGGACTAAAGAGGACATTAGCCAAGTGGCAAAAAGGTCTCGAAAATGTCGGCTGGAATGCACTATTTTTTGAGAATCACGATCAACCGCGTTCGGTCTCTACCTGGGGCAATGATCAGGAATTCCATGTACAAAGTGCCAAAATGCTTGGCGCGTGTTACTTTTTCATGCAGGGAACTCCTTACATTTACCAGGGACAGGAGATTGGTATGACCAATGTGAAGTTTAACTCCATCGAGGAATACAATGATGTCGGAATGAAAAATTATTACAGAATTGAGCGCGAAAAGGGAAACTCCCATGAGAAGATTATGCAGGTGATCTGGGAGCGAGGCCGAGATAATTCGAGAACGCCGATGCAGTGGTCGGACAGAGAGAATGGTGGATTTACCACCGGAAAACCCTGGTTAGGCGTAAATCCCAACTATACGGAAATCAATGTAGAAAAGCAACTAAATGATCCGGATTCGATCCTGAATTTCTATAAAAAAATGATACAATTGCGGAAAAATCACGAGATATTCGTTTACGGCCAATTTGATCTCATTATGGAAAAGCATAAGGAGATTTTTGCCTATACAAGAACTTTAAGTGGGCAAAAAGCACTGGTGATTTGCAATTTTGGGCAGAAACAACCGATTTTTAAACTGCCTGCTGAGCTCGCCGCTGAAGGCTGGCAATTATTGCTTGCTAACTATGAGGTAAAAGGGCAGAAAACATTAAATCATTTTAAGTTAAAGCCATATGAAACAAGGGTATATTTGCTTGGATAATTTACCTTTCGAAAGTAGCCATCCTGGGGTGGTATTTCATTCACTGGCTGCTTGTGTGAACGTTAGGGTATACGAATCATTTTCATGAAATCATCGTGGAGGTTTAAAATGAAAAAGGCATGGTGGAAAGAGGCGGTTGTATATCAAATCTATCCCCGCAGTTTTATGGACAGCAATGGGGATGGCATAGGCGATATAAAAGGCATCACTTCCAAGCTCGACTATCTCAAGGAACTAGGGATCGAGGTGATTTGGCTCTCACCGGTATATCAGTCACCGAATGATGACAATGGATACGACATCAGTGATTATCGGGATATTATGACCGAATTCGGAACAATGGAAGATTTTGAGGAGATGTTGGCCGAAGCGCATCGACGGAGCATCAAGATTATGATGGATCTCGTAGTTAACCATTCTTCCGACGAACATATTTGGTTTATTGAGTCCCGCTCGTCTAAGGAAAGTCCGTATCGTGATTACTATATCTGGCGTCCGGGCAAAGATGGTAGGGAGCCTAATAATTGGGGCGCTTGCTTTGGTGGATCTGCCTGGGAATACGATGAACATACGGGAGAATATTATCTTCACCTATTTAGTAAGAAGCAACCCGATCTGAATTGGGAAAATCCGCAGCTTCGTCGGGAAATCTACGATATGATGACCTGGTGGTTGGATAAAGGAGTCGACGGGTTCCGCATGGATGTAATTAATCTTATTTCCAAAGTGGAAGAATTGCCGGATGGTAATGTGCATAAGGGACATAAGTATGGCGATGGCAGTCCATACTTCTTAAATGGTCCCAAAATTCATGATTACCTTCAAGAAATGCGCCGTGAAGTTCTTTCTAAATATGACACCATTACCGTAGGGGAAATGCCTGGCGTCGATGTGGAGCAGGCGAAGCTATACACTGGAGCGAATCGTAAAGAACTGAATATGGTGTTCCATTTTGAACATGTGTCTTTAGGTGATGGCCAATTCGGAAAGTGGAGCCCTGGTTCATGGAAATTATCCGATTTAAAGAAAGTTTTTGCCCGCTGGCAATATGGATTGATGGAAGACGGTTGGAACAGCCTTTATTGGAGTAACCACGATCAACCGAGAGCGGTTTCCCGATTCGGAAATGACAGCAAGTCGTATCGTGAAATTTCGGCTAAGATGCTCGCCACTTGTTTGCACATGCATCAAGGAACCCCTTATATTTACCAGGGGGAAGAAATCGGAATGACCAATGTTGCCTTTGATTCACTCGAAGATTATCGTGATATTGAAACCTTGAATGCTTATCGTGAATATGTAGGGGATGGCAGAATTTCGCATGGGGATATGATGCGTGCCATTCATGAGCGCGGACGAGATAATGCGCGCACCCCGATGCAGTGGTCTGATGAGGACAACGCAGGATTTACTACAGGAACTCCTTGGATACGTGTCAATCCAAATTATGTCCAAATCAATGTGAAACGAGCGATGGCTGATCCAAATTCGATTTTCAATTACTATAAGAAACTGATTCAATTGCGTAAACAATATGACATAATTGTTTATGGAAAATACCACTTACTCATACCGGACCATGAACAGATTTATGCGTTTACTCGTACGCTTGGCCATGAAAAATTGTTGGTGATCTGTAATTTCTCGCAGGAGACCCCCGTTCTGGAACTGCCCGTTGAGTTAACCGATGTGAAAAAAGAAATACTCATCAGCAACTACGATGTAACTGGGGAGGGGCCCTTTAAGGAAATCTATCTACGTCCCTATGAAGCAAGAGTTTACCTTCTATAGATGATTGCATCAAACATTCAGATCCAGAATATCACATTCGCCGGATGCTCTGCCGTAGCTATTTTTTCTCTTGACTTTTTGGCAAAAAAATGTATTCTAGATCTAGAATGTTTTTTTACATGCGTGGGACATTTATTGTATATACGGGACAAAAAAAGTCCTAATTTGGGATTGATCCATATAAGTTCCCTTAAGTGGAGGTTATTCACTTGAACAAGACCATCTTTATCCTTCAGAAGATACATCCCGATTTGCTCCAGATTATGATGAAAAGACATGGAATTTTGCGATATATTCGTCTGCTTCAGCCTGTGGGACGCAGAGTATTGGCTTCCTATCTTAAAACCACGGAAAGAATATTGCGCGGAGAAGTCGAACTGCTTAAGGAGCAGAATTTAATTTTAATCGAGCCAGTTGGAATGTCTTTAACAGGAGAAGGGAATCGTATTTTACAGGAGCTTGATTTGATCATAAGGGACTTTGCGGAGCAATCTCCTTTAGAAAAACATGTAAAAGAACTTTTTCAGTTGGATGATGTCTTCATCATTCCAGGAAATTCCGATGTTGACGAACTGGTAAAGAAGGAAATGGGTCGAATCGTTGCCCAGAAATTGAATAAATCGGTTCAGTCGGGTGATATCGTCGCGGTAACCGGAGGAACCAGTATCGCCATGGTTGCGGAAATGATGCAGACATCTCAGTTATATAAAGATGTATGGTTCGTTCCAGCAAGGGGCGGGTTGGGTGAGAAGATGGAATTTCAGGCCAATACCTTGGCTTCCATCATGGCTGCGAAAACAGGGGGATCCTATCGTCTATTGCATGTTCCTGACCGTTTAAGCGAAACATCTTACCAATCATTAGTCATGGAGCCAGAAGTGCAAGAAATTCTTCATCTCATTAAAAGTTCCAAAGTAATCGTTCATGGAATTGGAGAGGCTCTAAAGATGGCGAAGAAACGGCAAGCAGATGAGGAAGTGATTAAACTGTTAAAGGAAAGAAAGGCGGTCGGTGAAGCTTTTGGTTATTATTTCAATCTTCAAGGAGAAATCACATACAAGATGCCGACCATTGGCCTGAGAATGGAAGATGTCAAGAATGCGGAAACCGTTATTGCTGTGGCTGGGGGCAGTTCAAAGGCCGAAGCAATTTACTCCGTAATTCAGCAGAACCTGAGACATATTCTTGTCACGGATCAGGCAGCGGCAGAAGCTTTAGTTCAGTTACATCAGAATATCAATGCAAGATAGAGGAAAATTACTTCAGGAGTTTAGTTGAACTTATCCACTTGCGGACGTGAAATTTTTAGTTCCATCGGGAATCTTAGTGACACTTGGTAAATTTTGCGATGTTATTTAAAGAAAGGGAGGAAGGAATGTATGATTAAAGTAGCAATTAATGGATTTGGTCGAATTGGAAGGAACGTATTTCGGGCGGCAATCAACTCCAGTGAATTGGAAATCGTCGCAGTAAATGATTTAACTGATGCGAAAATGTTAGCTCATTTATTGAAGTATGACTCTGTTCATGGGACCTTTAATGCAGAGGTTAAATCCGGAGAAAACGAAATCATTGTGAATGGAAAATCGGTCAAGGTGCTGGCTGAAAGGGATCCTTCGCAACTACCCTGGAAACAAATGGGGATCGATATCGTAGTCGAATCTACAGGTCGATTTACAAAAAGGGAAGATGCTTCTAAACATTTGCAGGCAGGGGCAAAAAAAGTGATCATTTCTGCCCCGGCAACAAATGAGGATATCACCATCGTTATGGGTGTTAATGAAGACCGGTATGATCCGGAAAGTCATCATATTATTTCAAATGCATCCTGCACAACAAACTGCCTGGCCCCTTTTACCAAAGTATTGCATGAAGCTTTCGGAATCAAACGGGGACTTATGACTACCGTTCATGCATATACCAATGACCAGCAAATTTTGGATCTTCCCCATAAGGATTATCGCAGGGCAAGGGCAGCCGGGATGTCCATCATCCCAACGACTACTGGAGCAGCTAGGGCTGTTGCCCTTGTGTTGCCTGAATTAAAGGGGAAATTAAATGGATTTGCCATGAGAGTCCCTGTTCCCAATGTTTCAGTTGTTGATTTAGTTGCAGAACTGGAGAAACCTGCAACCGTTGAAAGTATCAATGCTACATTAAAGGAAGCGGCTGAGAATCAGTTAAAAGGAATTTTGGGTTACAGCGAGGAACCTTTGGTTTCAAGGGATTATTCCGGTGATCCAAGATCTTCAATTATTGATGCGCTATCAACAATGGTTCTGGAAGATAACTTGGTAAAAATTGTCTCCTGGTACGACAATGAATGGGGATACTCCAATCGGGTGGTTGATTTGGCCCGGTATATCGGAAAAAAACTTTAGTGACCTTGACTATAGATATGGCATTAAAGATTCACACGTCCGCTAGTCGAGTTCGAGGGAGAAGTGATTCATGTCCACTTCGAGGCTAAAGAACGGAGCATTCTAAAACATCCGTCCATACCATAGCAAAAAAAAGGATGCCTAGTGAACCCAGGCATCCTTCTCTTTATTCCTTTCTATACTTGCTTCAACAATCTCGATCACACTTTCCTTGTCAAGTGACTGTAGTCCATATTTTAGAACAATAAAGGACTCTAATTCATCTGGTGTCAACAATGGGTAAAGCTCAGGCGAAAATGTTAATACAATGGTTGAAAGTTTAACGGTTTCCACTAGCACCACCCCATCAATCGTTATTTTCGATTCGATAAAGCAACTTGCTAACGAAAAAGCCTGGCCTATGGAATTGACACTTGCATGATATATTTTCAGTATAACATAAAATAAACCGTAATTGTAGTTATAATACTAGAGATTTACACGTCATCTTGTCGAGTTCGGCAAAGATGTGATTCATGTCCGCTTCATTCGATACATGGACATGTCTGCCACAGATACTAATTGATCCAGGTCATTTCCATCATCGGGGAAAATGGAGCAACCCCACGAGAAGGAAATGGGTTCCGATATGGTTGATAAGAAACGGTGGGTAAACTGCTTTTGCAGAGAGTCTATCTGTCGTTTGATCATAGACATGTCATCTCCCCCTGTATCCGGTAAAAATAGATAAAATTCATCTCCGCCAACTCTGGAAACTATATTGGGATAGGGAAAATGGTCCTGCAAAAGATGCCCAAAGGTTTCAATAACTTGATCACCCATCACATGTCCGTATTTATCGTTAATCAGTTTAAAATTGTTCAGATCAATTACAAGAATATAACCGCGGCAGTTAGATGTTATTTTTACATTTGCCTGTTCAAAAAAATATCTACGGTTGAACAGCCCTGTTAATCCGTCTACATTAGCCAAGTAATGAAGTTTTTGCTGGTAATGGAAAGTTGCTAGAGCCGAAGAGGCATAATGAGCCATAATTTTTAGCATATCCTTATAATATTTTTTCATATGACTCCTATTGTCCTTGTACCCAATGATAATCGTTCCAAGAAACTGGCGAGATTCCACCAGACCCATGGCAAAAAAAGTTTCAAAACCCAATGTTTTTACAAATGGCAAGAAGGTGGATGGGAAACGGGATAAGTCCCTAGAATCAAAGTGAATCGGTTCACCGCTCATTAATTCATCGATAATTTGTGAAGATAAAGAAGTGGTGATATTCCACATGTTATCCTCTATCGGGTAATGCCTCAGTTTGATGGATTTTACTTTTACCACTTTTTCCTGTTCATCGGTAGTCCGAATCATCAACAGATCACTGTCAAAGAGCCTCATGGCGGATTCGGCGATGACATTCACAATTTCCTGTTCGCTATGATTTTTAGAAAAATGCGACTAATGTTTGCATAGGTTTGAAGGGCTTGTAAATGTTTCCTTTCTTCTTCCCTGCGCTCAGCCTGGAAAAGAAGAATACTGGCTAAAGTAGCAAAGCTTTGCAATTCATTTACCATGCCTTGCTGAAAATATCGGGGTTCTTCAGAATAAGCGGAAAGAATCCCAAAGACTTGATCTCCAAAATCCAAGGGGAGTGTTGCCATGCTTCTTATCCCTTGCCCGCCTACGAGATCTCTCCATGGTCTGTATTCTTCTTCTGTCAGCAGGTCATTTAGAATAATCGGTTTCTTTTCCCGATAGGCCTTTCCCCAAGATCCATTTCCATAGGGGTGCCCCTCCAAGGGGGATACTTTTATTTTTGATGCGGTCACCTTTAATCTATCCAACAGCCCCCGATCATTTCCGGCGATCACCTTAATTTCAAACCACTCCCCTTTAGGAATGGCTAGGATTACGGCTACAGAACTGGTCAGGGTCTGAGCATATCTGGTGATATCCGCTAATAACTGGTCTGTCTTTTCAGCAGTCACAAGCTGAATCAGTATACTCCAAAGATTTCTTGCCATATCGGATTGATGTTTAGGAAGGATGGACCTCCAGGAATGGATCACATCAAGGCTTCGCCGTTGAATGGTTCGAAGGAAAATACCGAATATATCAGAATAGGATCTTCCAATACGCATCTGATTTTCCATATTCATTTTGGCAGAGCGGTAAGCAAAGGTTAACGTTCCGCAGAGGTTGTCCTTAAACACAACAGGGATATCAAAAAAAGAGAAATACCCCTTATTCTTTACATACCTGCTGATTTGAAATGGAGAATGATTAACATCAGGTACAGTAAGAATAGATGTATATAAATTTCTTCCTGTTTCCCACGGCAGAACTGTTCGGTCAGGAGATGAGGGTTCATTGGTGGCTATTAAAGTAAATGAATTCGTTTTTTCGCAGTATACCCATAATCCAACCCAATCTGCTTTAACAGTTTCTTGTGAGGTTTTACATAATTGTTGAAAAAGATGATGATCACTTTCCAATAGTGTTGAATCGGCCCAATGGAAGGATTTGTCTGATTGATATATAATGTCAGTATCTTTAACAACATAGGCGGGACGTTCTTTTTTTGAACTGGGTATTTCAAAAGAAAACATATTCAAAAGGTTTGGTGGAGAGGGTTTTCCAAGAATATATCCTTGAATCCCGCTGATCCCCAGGGAAAGGAGCTCATGGATATACTGCTCATTCTCTACACCCTCTGCAACAACGGATGCGCCAAACTTTTTAGCCCACCTTGTTAATGACCGAATAAAATCAATTTGAGATAAATCGGCAGTTAGGTCATGGATCAACCACTTATCCAACTTAATGAAATCTGGCTTTAACCGGGAAAAAGCATTCAAACTAAACTTTCCCTGGCCAAAGTCGTCGATGGCAACCAGTCCTTTCTTTTTTTTCCATCGATGAACGAAGGGAATGATTTCTTCTATGGAACCTTCCATTTGCTCCGAGAGTTCGATGCAAATTCGGTAAATTCCAAACTTCTCTATTTTTCCTTTTACTTTTGAAGAATTTAAATGTTTTAGGCCGTCGGTGGTGGAAATATTGACAAATAATAGGCTGTCATTTGGAAGATCTTTTGCTCCATCAAAAGCAGATTCCAAAAGGTGACAGTCTAATTTTCCTATCCATCCTTCTAATTTAGCTTTCATGATCCAGGGATAAATGGATTCTACATTAATAGTTGAAGTCATAACTCTTCCCAATGCTTCAAATCCCACTTTTTGATTTTCGTAAAAGAGAATGGGTTGGTAGTATGTTGTGATCTTCGTCATAATCTGTGAAAACATCCAAGTTCTCCTCCTTTACAAGATTAAATTCTACATGTTCTCTAAAAAAACCTTCGAATAGTTCAAATTATTCCAGAAAAATAGGAAAAAATAAATGATATATAGACGGAATTAAAGAATTCACTAAGGATTACTTTCGAGTTCGAGTGTAGCGGAGAGGCTAAAGAACGGGAATTAGCCCTCAAACTGACTCCACCATTGAAATACCCAGATGTTTTTGAGGGCTCCGTTCTTTAGACTTGAAGCGGACGTGGATCACTTCTTGACGAACTCGACAAGCGGACGTGTGAATCTTTAATTCCACATCTATATATTGAAGTTGTGACAAATGTCACGTTTCCCTATTTAACACTATGTTAAACTTATTTCGAATAATGAAGGAGGATGATCCAAATGGCAGAAATTCAATTCGCAGCCCGTGTAGATGCCAGGGAATATGAACCAAGGGATAAACACCGGGTGATCTTTGAAACCTTCGATGCATTAGAGGTTGGTACTACCATGGAACTTTTAAATGATCATGATCCTAGGCCATTACAGTATCAATTTATGATGGAAAGAGAAGGCGCTTTTTCCTGGGAGTATCTGGAGCAGGGGCCGGAGGTTTGGCGAGTCGCCATAGGAAAAGTGAAATAGTCAGATTTACGTACTTGTTTTGGGGGGAGTGATGATTATCACATTCTCCTCTTTTTTTAGCTATTAGACATCCATGCCGCTGACGCGGCACCATCAGATGATGAAAATAAGCAATATGCGATATAATGGACTTGCGGCTGGCGAGGGAGGTCGCTTAATCTTGGTGCTTACAAGCCCGTTTATTAGACAGA
>NZ_JAKIHL010000023.1 GCF_021608135.1 Microaerobacter geothermalis | reverse complement strand
CAAGCTTTAAAGGCGTTGAAAGGTTTTTAAAAAAGATAAATGACTCGAACAAGGAGCACCCTAAAGCATTGAATGCGCTTACAAAATAATGGGAGGAAAATTTCTCCCACAAATACTTGACTCAAACTAACCTTCCGCAAGATGTCTTTTTATTCCATTAATAGTGTATAATAAAATTAACGTTCAAGGGATATTTTTTTCAGAAAAGGATGGTGTCAAAATGGCATCAAATCAGACCATACCAAATGAATTCAAATCTTTTTTCTGGGATGTAGATATAACAGAACTGGACCTACGCCAACATCAAATTTTTATTATTGAACGACTGTTAAATGAAGGGGATCAGCGAACACTGCGTTGGGTATTTGAAACATATACGGAAGATGAAATAAAAGAGGCAGTATGTATAAGCCGGGGGCTGTCATTGAAAACAGCTAGATACTGGCAATATTTTTTTAATCTAAAGGAGGGGGAAATGCGTTGTTTTGGCACATACTCGATGATGCCCGGAAAAATCTTTTAAAACAATTGTCCGAAAATCCTCCGGTTCCGGGAAGCTATCTGGCTGGCGGTACAGCTCTCGCTCTACAATTTGGCCACAGGGAATCAGTGGATTTTGATTGGTTTTCACCCACTCTCTTTTCTACAGAAATAATCGAAAAAAAGTTATCAAAGATTGGATCTTTTCTAACTACCGAAGCCAAAAGGGGAACCTATCATGGTATCGTCAATAATATTCAGGTCACCTGGTTGCATTATCCCAATCCTTTGGTAAAACCCTTAATTGATGTCACAGATGTACCAAGTTTAAAGTTAGCCTCCCCTGTTGATATAGGCATCATGAAAATAGCTGCGGTTAGTCATAGAGGAGCAAGAAAAGATTTCATCGACTTATATATGATCTGCCAACAGGGAATTTCTCTTCTCTCCCTATTGAAATTGTTACCACAAAAATTTCCACAGGCCAATATTAATTTCTATCATATGATCAAAAGCTTGGTCTATTTCGATGATGCAGAGCGAGAACCAATGCCTGCCATGTATTCATCTGTTTACTGGAATGAGATAATAGATTTTTTCCTAAAAGAACAAAAAGAATTGTTCAATAACCTATAAGGAGCAGATTCGGGCGCAAAAACATCTTTCGAGCACAAATCTGGTGGGATTGAACGCAAATTTAGTAGTATTGAGCGCAAAAACGGTCGGATCGAGCGCGAAAAGGGCGGAATTGAGCGATAATTGAGCGCACGGATGATTCCACCCGTTCTTGCGGGCTCGAATTCGCGAGTTGCGAGCGGTTTGCGAGCACTTCCGATTTTGAAACGGAGTATTTCAAAAAAGGAGCCAGGGATAGACCATCTTACTTAGAGATGATCTCCCCTGACTCCTTTTTTCATAGTTTCCATCCGGATTCTATCCTTATTTCGTGTTCGATCTCAATCGCTACAATCCTACTCGCGCAGCCAGATGAAGTAGATCAGGAAGACGATGAACAGGACGTACATAATGGGGTGAACCTGTTTGCCTTCTCCTTTGACCAGCTTGGTGATCGGGTAGAGGATGAATCCTAAGGCGATTCCCGTTGCGATACTGAAGGTAAGACAAAACCGTAAAGAATGCCGGAATGGCCTCTTCTAACTTATCCCAAGCCACCCGGCAATAAATTGGAAGCCATCAGAACCCCCACCAGGATCAAGGCTGGTGAAGTAACAGCCGGAGTGACCACTGCCAATAAAGGAGAGAAGAAGAGCGCCAAAGCAAAGAATCCTGCCGTTACCACTGCGGTAAACCCTGTTCGGCCACCTGCCGCTACCCCTGCCGATGATTCAATGTAAGAGGTAGTGGTAGAAGTTCCAAAGATGGAACCGGCCGCCGTTGCCATCGCATCTGCTGCTAGCGCCCGGCCAGCCCTCGGCAGTTTGTTATCCTTCATCAATCCCGCCTGGCTGGCTACAGCCAACAAGGTACCCGTTGTATCAAAGAATACAACAAACAGGAATGTAAAGATCGCAATCAACATTTTGCCAGAAAACATAACAGCAGGATCAAACAAAGAGGTAAAGGCGGCACCAAAAACAGGTTGGACGCTGGGAATCGGTGCTACAAATTGGGACGGAACGGTTATGAACAAACGGTATCAAATCTGGCAATTGATAACAAATCATAGCTTGTCAGTTTACTTCCAAGCCTGAGGATGGTCATCGCGGGCCATATCCAAATCGGCGGCTTTCGCATTGGCTTCTACTTGCTCTACGTTCTTTGCCCCTGGTATGACACAAGTGACAGCAGGATGCTGCAGGCACCAGGCCAAAGCCCATTGAGCCATATCCACCCCTTCAGGAACCTCTTTGTTTCCAATTTCTTCCACTTGCTGCAACTTATTATAGATTTCTTCCCGTTCAAGTCTACTGCGAACATCATTTCCTTCAAAAAGAGATCCTGGTTTATATTTTCCACTTAGAAAACCGCTGGCCAGAGGTACACGGGCCAGTACACCAAGATCCTGCTGCTGACAGGAGGGAAATACCTTCTCTTCCGGTGTCCGATCCAATCGATTATAGACCACTTGAATGACTTTCGCATTTACTTGAGTAGCGGATTCCGTTTGGTGAATGTTATCGTTTTTGCCGATAGATATCCCCAAATACCGTATTTTTCCCGCTTGAACTTGTTTGTCCAGTGCGGTCCAAAGATCATCTTGATCAAAATATTCATCAGCCCCTGAGTGAAATTGGTAGAGATCAATGTAATCGGTACGAAGGGCTCTTAGGGAATCTTCAAGCTGACGGATCACCTCCTCAGGGGACCAATGGTTGGTCCGATTTAAATGTCCATGAAACTGATGTCCAAATTTGGTGGCAACAATCCAATCTTGCCGGTTGGCCTGAATAGATTTTCCAATAAATTCCTCAGAAAGATGGTCTCCGTAGCACTCCGCTGTATCAATGAAGTTAATTCCTAATTCTTTTCCTTTGGCCAAGATTTGATCAACCTCTTCTTGAGTGAAGGTCTTACCCCACTCTCCACCAAACTGCCAGGTTCCGATTCCAACGACCGACACCTTGAGTTCGGTCTTTCCCAGTCTGCGATACTTCATATGTAATTACCTCCTCTGTGAATACCTTATTGTGATACCTGTATCCCTGGTCATATCTTTGATACAGGATGTATATTACCCTATATCATTATCACTCAAAACCTTTTAAAAGACAAAATGCTCTTTCCTAAAATATGTGTAATAAAAACTAACATAAACAGTGATAATATATATTTACTAATGTGAGGTTTGTTGCTATAATGAAACCAATCTTGAGAAATTTAACATAGGGGAGAGGAATTTAAATGGATGTAAAAGCAGTACTTCAATTGATCAAAGAAAAAAACATCAAGTATGTGGATTTTCGCATTGTGGATGTTCCGGGCAGGCAGCATCATGTGACCGTTCCTGCTCCGGAAGTAGATGAAGGAACTTTTGAAGTGGGGGTTGCATTTGATGGGTCCAGTATCACCGGATTCAGGGGGATTGAAGAATCGGACATGGTGATGATGCCAGATCCCGCTTCTGCTTTCGTGGATCCCTTTACGGCTGTTCCTACATTAAATATTCTTTGTGATATTTACGATCCGGAAGGAAATTCTTACGAGAGAGATCCCAGAAGCATTGCAAAAAAGGCAGAGGCTTATTTGCAAGAAACCGGAATTGCGACCCGTGCATTTTTTGGTCCTGAATCTGAATTTTTTATCTTTGATTCCGTTAGATATGATTCAAGCCAAAAAGGTTCCTTCTATTTTATTAATTCTGAAGAAGCCGTTTGGAATACGGGTGAAGAAGGGTCCAACCTGGGATATAAAATCAGAAATAAAGCAGGATATTTCCCTGTTGCACCGACTGACACCCAAATGGACATCAGAAACGAAATGTGTGATCTTTTACAAGCCTGCGGACTTCGTGTAGAAAGGCATCATCATGAAGTGGCTACCGCTGGACAAGGGGAAATCAATTTCCGTTTTGATACATTAACCAAAACGGCGGATCATCTCTTGTTATTCAAGTATGTGGTCAGAAATGTGGCTAAAAAATATGGAAAAACCGCAACCTTTATGCCAAAGCCCATTGTTGGAGATAACGGAAATGGAATGCATGTCCATCAGTCTTTATTTAATGGAGATACTCCGTTATTCTATGAAAAGGGCAAATACGCAAATTTAAGCGATACAGCCTTGTATTATATCGGTGGGATATTGAAACATGCACCAGCTTTGATCGCTCTGACCAATCCAAGCACCAACTCTTTTAAGCGCTTGGTTCCTGGTTTTGAAGCTCCGGTGAATCTGGTATTTTCTAAAGGGAACCGTTCCGCTGCGGTACGGGTTCCATTGGCGGCTGTTACACCAAAGGCCAGCCGGATTGAATTCAGAACCCCTGACTCTACAGCCAATCCGTATCTTGCTTTTGCTGCGATGCTGTTAGCTGGCTTAGATGGAATTAAAAACAAAATTGATCCCAGGGAAAATGGATTTGGACCAATCGATAAAAACATTTATGAATTGTCTGACACAGAAAAACAGGAAATTCGCAGTGTTCCTGGGTCGCTGGATGAAGCCCTTGATGCATTGGAAGCCAATCATGAGTTCCTGCTTCAGGGTGGAGTATTCACCAAAGATTTCATCAAGACTTGGATTGATTTGAAGCGTAGTGATATCAAAGCGGTGGTTCAAACGACTCATCCGAAGGAATATGAACTCTACTACGATCTATAAGTGGAAGTGGGAGTCTTAGTGGTGGTTAGCCACTGGATAAAAACATAATGATGCGGAAAAGGGGCTGCTCATTCATATGAGCAACCCCTATTTAAATTCTCCTGACAGATTTCGAATAATCCGTCTTTCTTTTAACAATCTGGAAGCCTGATCATGTAGAAATACCCTGTATCGGAATAAGCCCCTTCCGGTCTTCAGTAAAAGCTTTCGAATTGGACCATTCAGTTCATCAAGGGACCCCCATTTGGCACCGGAGATTTCATGGGTATCTATGGGTTGAATCACCCCATCACCAATGGCAGTAAAAACATGGGTGGTCCAATTTATCGTTCTTTCATCACATACCAATTCGCATAATACTTTCGCAAGATAATACTCTAAAGAAATAGACAACCCTGTTTCTTCTTTCACTTCTCTAAGAATTCCTTTTTCAAGATCTTCGTTTAGGTTTATTCCTCCGCTTGGCGGTCGGTATGCATCTGGGGGGTAGGAAGGTTTTTGGATCATGGCCAGATTTCCCCGGAAATTGAAGATAAAAACAGTAAAGTCATGGGATCTCCCATGTTTTTTCATACTTGAGGAATGTACCATATCCATTTCCTCAGAAGAAATATGAAATTCACAATGAATGACCGCAGGAGTCCCGTATTTTTTTTCCAAACCCCTTAATTCGCTCTCTTTTATATACATGGTTTTCTCCTTACATCCATTTTTCTCCCCAATTTTGAATGGACTGAATCACTTCTTCCAGGTCTTGACCTTTCACGGTTAGATGATATTCAATCCGCACTGGGGTTTCTGGGTATACTTTTCTTTCAACGACACCGACTTCTTCCAGCTCTTTCATTCTTTCGGTAAGCATCCGGTCGCTCATTTCTGGGATCTGCTCTTTTATCTCCTTAAATCGTTTTGGGCCACCAAGAAGGACACGAATGATTAATCCTGTCCACTTTTTACCCAATACATCTATAGCAGCTTCGTACTTTGGGCACATTCTAGTATAGTCCATGGTTCTCACCCCGCTTTTTTCTTTTATTTTAACATAGACACTTGACAAAAGTAAGTTATAAATAATAATATACTAAATATAATATAGCTATAATATAAATTATAGTAAAAATAAATTGATAAGCATATAATCAACATTTTCCTTTCGGGAAATAATTATCCTGGAAGGGAAGTTACATCATAGAAAAAGGAGTGGTTCAATTATGGCAAAAGTATTGGTTCCTTATTACAGTGCCTATGGGCATATCTATACCATGGCACAATCGGTAGTCAAAGGGATAGAGAAAGTAGAAGGAGCAGAGGCCAAATTGGTGAAGATTCCGGAATTTGATGTGGTAAAACAGGCCATGTCTTCTCAGGAGTATTATGTAAAAGCCCAGGAAGCCCAAAAGGATGTTCCAGATGCAACTTTGGAGGATCTCACTTGGGCGGATGGAATAATCTGGGGAGTTCCTACCAGGTATGGTATGATGCCGGCTCAAATGAAGCAGTTTTTAGATGCTGCCGGAGGATTATGGGCTAAAGGTGCATTAGAAGGAAAACCTACGGCGGTATTTTGTGGGTCGGGTTCCATTCATGGCGGACAAGAATCCACCATTTTAACAACCTTCGTGCCGTTGATGCACTTTGGTATGGTATTTGTGGGGTTACCCTATGGTGAAAATCCTGAACTGTTAACCGGAGAAGCCATTGGAGGATCTCCATATGGAGCATCCACTGTTGCTGGTCCTGACGGTACCCTTTCCCCTGAGGAAAGAGATTTGATTATGGCCGAACGCTTGGGAAGCCGAGTGGCCAAGATTGCAAAAGCATTGAAGACTTTAAGGTAAAGAAATGTTTTGAGGAAAGTAATTTTAAAGAACGTCATGAATTAAACCGCCCGTTTGAAAAGGAATGGGCGGTTTTTTAAGAATATATTATTTTTTTATTAAATATATATAAAAAAGATACTTGACAAAAATAAGCAAAATAATTTAATATAATAACGTAAGAAACTAAAATAAAATAAGTAAAGGAGAGGAATTTCATGAATGCAGGTCTTTTAATTATTCGTCTTATTGTAGGGTTGCTTTTTGCTGGACACGGAGCACAAAAACTGTTTGGTTGGTTTGGAGGGTATGGGGTTAAAGGAACAGCGGGCTGGTTGGAGTCCATTGGCATTAAGCCAGGAGTTCCAATGGTGATTTTGGCTGGATTAGCCGAGTTGGTTGGTGGACTCTTATTTGCGACAGGATTATGGATAGAATTTGCAGCCGCACTAATCATCATCACCATGTTGGTAGCTATTTTTAAGGTTCACGGCTCTAACGGGTTGTGGGTAACAGCCAATGGTTATGAATATAATCTTGTCTTAATTGCAATTGCATTAGGAGTAGCTCTAATTGGAGCAGGGGATTACTCTCTGCAAGCGGTATTGGTTAAATAATATTGGTTGAAATTTAATAGATAGATGGAATTAAAGAATCTTGGTTCCACTTCTATAGATGAAAAAAGATGGGGGAATGTTTTATGGAGAGAAATAAATTGGCTTTAATACTAATTCGTATATTAATGGGTGGATTGTTTATCTACCATGGGCTGTTTAAAATCTTTGTTTTTACTTTTGGCGGAACCGCACAGTTTTTTGAAAGTATCGGATACGCTGGATCACTTGCATACATTGTGATTTTTGTTGAAATTATTGGAGGAATTTTACTTATCTTTGGAATTGAAACAAGATGGGTATCCTTAGTTCTGGCAGTTGAGATGCTGTTTGCACTTCCTGCGCACTGGGCCAACGGGTTTTCATTTACCAATGGAGGGATAGAAGTACCATTTATTTTCTTCATTGTGTTAATTGCCCTTGCAATTAATGACAGTAGAGGATTTGATGTTTCGCAGGAACAGTCCATAGCTTCGTGATTTTGAAATATACTCCTATATAACCCACTCAGAGAATGAGGCAGTCGTTTAAGTGGCTGCCCATTTTTTGGTTAGACCTATTCAAATCAGGGTAATGTAATCAATGATATAGATTCGCGTTTAATAAATATCGTAATGAATTTATTAAGGAAGGTGATATTTTGTGATAAAAATAATCCCATCTGAGGAGCGTTATAGGGCAGAGCATGGCTGGTTGACCACGCGGTACAGCTTTTCTTTCGCTGAATACTATGATCCAAATCATCTTCAGTTTGGTCCATTAAGGGTGTTTAATGATGATATCATCCAACCGGGTGAAGGGTTTGGGATGCATCCCCACGCCGATATGGAGATTATGACCTATGTGATAGAGGGAGAACTTGAACATAAAGATAGCATGGGAAATCGGGGAATCATCAAGGCTGGGGAAGTCCAAAGAATGACGGCAGGAACTGGCATCTACCATTCGGAGTATAACCCTTCTCCCAATAAAGAGGTTCATCTGCTTCAGATTTGGTTTCTCCCTAATCAGAGGGGATTAACGCCATCCTGGGAACAAAAGCACTTTTCAAAGGAACAGCAGCGTAATCAATTGCTTCCGGTAGTTGCAGGGAAACGGTTGGGTGAAGCTTTAATCGTAAATCAGGATATCACAGTCTATCTCTCCCATTTGGAAGCAGGCCAACAGCTTGTCCACAAACAGGAGCCTGGTCGTCGGATGTATATGTTCATTATTAAGGGAAGTGCGATTATAAATGGTGCTTATCAAATAAAAAAGGGAGACTCTGCCCGTATTACGGAACTATCAGAACTGAACATTAAAACCGAAGACGGAGTTGAATTTATGTTAATGGATTTAACTTAATCCGTCAGAAGTCTGCTGCCTCTAAGTAACCGAATGGCATGAAGATAAAAAATTCAAAAAAGTATTGACAAGAGGAAAACGTTTTCCTACACTAGTATTAACGCGACAGGAAAGCGTTTTCCTGTATTTCAGGGTTGGTTTAATTCCAGATGATAAATGGTATACATGATCCACTACGGTATGATTTAAATTTTATTATAGGGATGGATTGTTGTGAAAGTTACGATAAAGGATGTAGCAGAGCGGGCACAGGTTTCTGTGGCGACGGTTTCCCGGGTGTTAAATCAGAGCAAACCGGTCAGTCCGGAAATTCAGGATAAGGTAATGAGAGCTGTTAACGAGTTGGGTTTTAATCCCAACCCTGTGGCCCGCAGCTTAGTTATGAAAAAAAGCTTGCTGATCGGAGTTCTTATTCCAAACATTGCGAATATGTTTTTTTCCGTGTTGGTCCGGGGACTTGAGGAAGAATGCTATAAACAGCAGTATACCACTCTTCTCTGTAACACAAACGGAGAGATAGACAAGGAACTTCATTATTTGAATCTGATGAAAGATAAATACGTGGATGGCGTGGTTATTCTGACCTCTTCCTTAAAAGAAGAACATATTCAATTTTTTGAGGAAAACCCAATTCCTGTGGTATTTGCGAGCCAATCCAACAATGGGGGCGGTATGTTTGACTGTATCAATATTGATGATTTTCAGGCGGCTTATGATGCCACCAGCTTTTTGATTAAATGGGGACATAAAAAAATTGGGCTGTTAAGCGGTCCATTGACGGATATGGAATCAGGTTTTTCAAGATATTCAGGATTTCGAAAGGCCTTGGAGGAACACAATCTCGACTTTTACGAGAAATGGTTTTCGGAAGGAACCTATGATATTTACTCAGGTTTTTTAAGGGGAAAAGAAATCCTGAGTAGGAAGGAGCGGCCGACTGCCATTTTTTGTGCCAGTGATACGATGGCGATGGGACTTATTCATGCCGCTGATGAAATAGGTATCAGGGTACCGGACGAAATTTCTGTTATGGGTTTTGATGATATTCCCATGGCTGAAGCCTTTCGTCCCGGGCTAACTACAGTTCGTCAGCCTATTTTTGAACTAGGGGCCAAGGCAGCCAAAATGCTAATGGAACAAATCCAGAAAAAATCGAATCATAAGAAGCAATTAAAAATTCTTCCTCATGAAATTGTTGTGAGGAAGAGTTGTCTTAAATTGTTGTGATTATTTTTTTTAACAATCAGGAAAACGTTTTCCTGAAAAGGGGGGTGTAATTATTCTGGAGAGTGCCTGTTGAAAGAATTGCAACTCATTTAGTCAGAAATTAACCGTTTTTCAATTTTTTAAATGGGGGGATCGAGTTGATGAAAAAAGTTGCTGGGTTTTTGATAGTATTGCTCTTGTTGTTGGGTCTTGTCGCCGGATGCGGAAGCAATGAGACCAAGAATGAAGCCTCAAGTAAGGAAGCGACAACAACTGAATCTGCTTCTGGGGGACAGAAAGACGAACCTGTGGAATTGGTTTTCTGGCATGGGATTGAATCTCAAGAAAATAATCAGGCTTTAACAGAGGCCATTGAAAAATTTAATGAAAGTCATCCGGATATCAAAGTAAAAGCTCAAAGTTATGGGGCTCAGGATCAGGCCATAGGAAAGATTCAGACGGCTCTCGCCGGGAAGAACGCTCCTGATCTGGTATGGCTGGCACCTGCTTATACGGGTCAGTTTGCCAAGGCCGGAGTATTGGCAGCAGCTGAGGATTTCATAAATAATGACCCTGGCTTTAATCCGGATGATATTTACAAGGGATTGTGGGATGTTTCTTCATATAACGGGAAGAAGTATACCATTCCCTTTGAAGCGAACAATTTGGCAATTTTTTATAATAAAAAGGCTTTTGCGGAAGCAGGGATTACAGAAATTCCAGAAACCTGGAACCAGTTCCTTGAAGCCGCCAAAAAACTAACGGTGGACAAAGATGGTGACGGGAAAATCGATCAGTATGGTTTTCAAATTCCCATTGGCACCAACGAGTGGACGGTTTGGACCTGGCAAACCTATTTATGGCAAGCAGGTGGAGAGTTCTTGACCGAAAATAACTCCACACCGGCGTTTAACAGCAAGGCGGGGGTGGATGCTCTTCAGTTTTGGGTGGATCTGGTTTATAAAGAAAAGGTAGCCAATTTCTCCGAAACGGATGCCGGATATAAGACGGATGATTTCGAATCAGGAAAAATTGCTATGCAGATTATTGGGCCCTGGACATTGCCCCAGTTAAAGGCAAATAAAAATGTGGACTTCGGCGTTTTCTTCATGCCGAAGAAGGAACGGTTTGCCACCAATATCGGCGGGGAAAATCTCTTTATCTTCAAATCCACGCCGGAGAGAGAAAAGGCGGCTTGGGAATTTGCCAAGTTTATCATGAGTGCCGATTTCCAGGTGGATTGGTCGATTAAAACAGGGTATCTGCCCGTTAGCAAGTCGGCGGTGGAAAGCGGCAAATATCAGGAATTTTTGAAGAAAAACGAAGTAGTTAAAGTGTTTGTTGATCAAATGGAGTATGGCTTTGCCCGTCCGTCAATACCTGCTTATAATGCTATTTCCGTGGCATTGGGAAAAGAAATAGAAAAAGCACTGTATCAGGAGAAGTCTGCAAAGGAAAGCCTGGACGCTGCGGCAAAAGCGGCTGAAAAGGAATTGAAAAAATAAGCGAATAAAGGGCAAGAACTGCAGGAAGCAACTTGCCCTTCCCTATCGGGAGGGAATCATCTTGCTTAAGGATAAAGGGAAATTTTTAAAAAGGATAAAAGAAAATATTACGGCTTTTGGCTTTTTAACTCCGGCATTGGTCTTAATTGCCATCTTTATGCTTTATCCCATCGGCTATACGATATATCTCAGTTTTTTTGAGTGGGATGCCCTCAGCACTAATCTTACTTATGTTGGTCTGGACAATTACCGGGAGATGTTGACTGATGAAGAATTGCGCCAGGTTATATGGAATACCTTGATTTTTACAGTTTCCTCAGTACCGGCGACCATCGCCCTTTCTTTGTTTCTGGCGGTGTTATTGGACAATGAAATCAAGGGAAGGGGCTTTCTGCGCACTGTTTTTTTCTCTCCGGTGGTCACATCGTTTGTGGCGGGGGGTCTTATTTTTGTCTGGATGTTAAATTATGATAACGGCATTGTCAATTATATGCTAGAGCTGGTGGGTATTAAGCCTGTTAACTGGTTGCAGTCCAACGGATTTTGGGCAATGACAGCCGTAGTGATTATGACCATTTGGAAAAACGCCGGATATTTTATGGTGATTTTTCTGGCCGGGTTACAGGGAATACCCAAAATGTATTATGAAGCAGGCAGCTTAGAAGGGGCAGGAGGAGGATGGAAGGCCTTTCGCCACATCACGTGGCCTTTATTAAAGCCAACAACTTTATTTGTGACAGTGATCAGTCTGATTTTCACTTTTCGCACCTTTGAACAAATCTATGTTATGACCAAGGGAGGTCCTTTGGGGACAACCAAGGTGCTGGTCTATTATATTTACGAGCAGGCGTTCAAACTGTTTAATATGGGCTATGCGGCTGCGATTTCT
Source organism: Microaerobacter geothermalis (assembly GCF_021608135.1). Lineage (NCBI taxonomy): Bacteria > Bacillati > Bacillota > Bacilli > Caryophanales > Bacillaceae > Microaerobacter > Microaerobacter geothermalis. The sequence continues at coordinate 37,483 of NZ_JAKIHL010000023.1, read as the reverse complement.
ATCATTCTTCTTGTATTGGCAATTATCACGACCATATTCCAGTTCAAATTAATCGGAGATGAGAATCCGGAATATTAGGAGGTGTAGTATGGAACAAAAGCGGGGGAGGGGATGGCGGAAAACTGCTATCTATACCGTACTGTTGATTCTGGCTTTATTCTTTTTTCTTCCGTATCTATGGATGATATCAACGGCGCTGAAAAGCAATCAGGAAGTAGTCAGTCAAAACTTAACTTTGATTCCCCGAAACTGGCATTGGGAGAACTTTGTCAACGCCTGGGAGTCTGCTAACTTTGGCCGAATGTTTTTAAACAGTTTTATCATGGCCTTTACAGTGACCATCGGCCAGATTTTCACATCCGTCCTTGCTGGCTATGCCTTTGCGAGGCTTCAATTTGTCGGAAAGAAAACTCTATTTTTAATCCTGCTCTCCACTTTGGTGATTCCCTTTCAAATGCTGGTGATCCCGGTCTTTATCATGTTGATGAAGGTGGGGTGGATTGATACCTATTTGGCCTTAATTGTTCCCTCATTGGCCAATGCTTTTGGAATTTTTTTGTTTCGCCAGTTTTTTATGTCCATTCCTTATTCCGTAGAAGAAGCTGCTTACATTGACGGAGCCAGTCGCTGGACTATTCTATGGCGGATTATGTTTCCGCTGGCCAGGCCTGCTTCTGTCACACTCTTTTTATTTACGTTTATCGCCGAATGGAATGACTTGTTCAAGCCGCTGGTTTTTACCCAATCCGAGTCGATGAGAACTGTTCAATTTGGCTTGACAGTGTTTCAGGAACAGTTTTCTACCAACTATACCCTTTTAATGGCTGCGTCCATTCTCGTTACCGTTCCTGTTTTGCTGTTGTTTCTTGTCGGACAAAAGCAATTTATTAAAGGGATTGCTTCAACGGGAGGGAAGTAAGCCAACTAAAAAATGATGGAGGAAGAGTTATGCCGTTCTATGTAGAAATCGATGAAGATAATCATGTTCCTTTGGGGAATGGGAACGTCTTGGTGTGGATGAGACATGACCTGAAGAACCGGGCTATGGATTGGTTAAAACAAATTTATTATCCGGATTATGATCTTTCCTCTTATCTTCTCAGCGAAGATGGGGTCCAGATATTTATAAAAGATAAAGGTGAAAAAGTCTGTTATGATCCTCTCGGTTTGATTCAGGATCATTCCGGTCAGTTGGGTGAACCAATCAGTATCGAAGATACGAGATTTTTACCGGATTCCGGGATATACCAGGTAACCAGCCGGAAGGGAAATACCGTGGTTCAATCTGAAACCTGGGTACCTGTTGATAAGAGTGGGGTAGTAAAAGAATTTCGTATTCGTACGGTGAAAGGGAACGGGACGGAAGTGATCGTATATCCTTCCATCCACTTAATTAATGTGGTGAACCGGTACGAACACATCTATGTGTCCCGGAAAGAAGAGAATTGTTGGTTGGCTGTGACGGTACCGGATGCCATTTATTCCAATTCCGGCGACAGGGAAAAAGTGATTAGAGGAACCAATTTTGCCGTTGCTGAACACGGCAGCCGCCCCCTGCACGTCACATGGAAAGTGGAAAGAACGGTGAAAGAAGGTGAGTGGTCTGACCCCTGTGAGGTTGTGATTGCCATGGGAAGCAGCGAACAGGACGCTGTACAGCAGTTAAATCTACTGGTCAATGAACGGATCACGGAAAAAGAAAGGGTTCGCTGTGACTGGGAAACTTGGTTGGAGAACGGGGTACAAATTACCGGTAAGGACCCCAAATGGCAATACTACTGGAATACCTCCCTCCGCCTATTGAGGACCTCGATTCAGCAGGACGGTTCTCCAATTATGGTGGGTTTTGCTCCCTATCAGGGAAACGTGTGGGTCAGGGACGGAGTTTGGATCATTGATACTCTGTTGAAAACAGGCCACATCAAAGAAGCGGTTCAAGGTTTGCGGAGAATTTGTTCTTTGCTGAAAAAACGACCCGACGGAAACTATTTTTTTGCTTATAACTGCAAATCAGGTGTTCCAAATGAACACTCTTTCGAAAATGATTCGCCGGGACTGTTGTTAATGTCCATTGCCCGATGTGTGTTGGAAAGCGGTTATCCCCAACTGTTAAATGAGTTGGAAGATGTGATTTTCCACTGTGTCACATGGATTGAAAAGAACCGGGATGACACGGGAATGATTGCACCCTGTGCCGGAATCTGGGAAACCTTTGGACATCATCTAAATGAGGAAAATGAACATATGGTATGGGCCAGCGGTGTAGCGGTATATGGATTAACTTTATTAGCGGATGTATGGAAAATTCATTCCCTGGGAATCGAGTATGAAGGAAAGCTGCGAAAACTGGCTGCAGATTTAAAGGAGTCAATACTGCAGCAGGCATGTAAAGATCATGTTTTGGTCCGCTCTGCCGAGACGGATCATTTGGACGCTTCTGCCCTGCTTTTTTTTACCGAACTGCCCATATTTGATGATAAACTGCTATTTTCATCTACCGTGAAGGCTGTGGAAGAACGGTTAGTCGATCCGTTCCTCGGAGGGGTATGGCGGCATGAGGATTTAACCACGGAGTGCGGAGATATGCGCCCCTGGCTTGGCTGTACCTTTTGGTTAATACAAGCTTATCATTTGCTTGGAGAATGGGATAAAGCCTGCCAACTGCTGAAGCGAGCGATGAATTATTCTACCCGCTGCGGATTATTTCCCGAATTGATGTATAGCTGTAATAAACCCAGGGGTATTGGGATGCCCAGCTACTCCCAATCCGGATTTATCCGCACGATGCTGCAGTTTGCCGGGGATCCGGAGAATCCGCTGGTGATAAAATTCAAAGGGAAATAAGACAAAGAAAAAAGGGTGTGCAAAGGATGAAAAAAGTAATCAGCTTTGGAGAAGCCTTGATTGATTTTGTCCCCACTGAAAATGGTTTTCCTTTATCCCAGGTGGAGAAGTTCAAAAGAGCACCCGGCGGAGCACCGGCCAATGTGGCAGTTGCCGTTGCCAAACTTGGTGGAAATAGCTATTTTGCCGGGAAAGTGGGGGATGATAGTTTCGGATATTTCTTGGCCTCTGTTTTTAAGGAACATGGGGTTCATACCGACTACCTCATTTTTTCGATGGAAGCAAAAACCGGCTTGGCTTTTGTTTCTTTAAAAGATGACGGAGAGCGGGATTTCCTTTTTTACCGGAATCCTTCGGCAGACCTTTTGTTTTCAGCCGAAGAAGTCAAACATTCGTGGTTTGAAGAGGGGGGAATTTTTCATTTTGGATCGAACACATTAACCTCCCCTGTGTGTAAAGAGGCGACGATAAAGGGAGTTCAATTAGCAAAAAAAGCCGGATTATTAATCAGTTTTGACCCCAACATCCGTCTTTCATTATGGCATGCTGCAGAAGAGGCAAGGAACGGTATTTGTTCGCTCTTATCAGCTGTTGATATTTTGAAGGTGAGTGAAGAGGAATGTCAATTTTTAATGGAAACAAAGGATGAGAGAGAGGCTGCCAATCGATTGTTGGGTAAAGGAGTTTCTTTGGTTATTGTGACCAAAGGAAGAGAAGGAGCCACCTATTACACGAAAGAGATTTCTGGCGAAATTCCGATACCCTGTGTTGAAGTTGTTGATACCACGGGTGCGGGGGATGCTTTTGTTGGGGGGCTATTATACCAGCTTTCCTTATCAGATATTAATAAAAGAAACATTGATGTTTTATTAGGAGATCGTGACCGATTGGAATTTATGATTCGGTTTTCCAATATCTGCGGGGGGATTACCGTCACCGGAAGAGGAGCGATCCCTTCCCTGCCAACGATTGAAGAGGTTTACAAACTTTTGACCAATTGATATAGTATTAATTGATAACAGAATAAGGTTGGGGAGCTGGAAGAAGCCGGCTGAGAGGGTACCGTATTGTACCGACCCATGAACCTGATCTGGGTAATGCCAGCGGAGGGAAGAACCGTGGTGAGTTTTTTTCATCCCATGGTGATGATGTATTCCAGAGCTGCCTTACGGCAGTTTTTTTATTAGCCTCGAAGCAGATATTAATCGCTACTTGGCCATGTAGCTAACCATAGACTTCAGAAAGGAGGGATATCGTTGCCGGTTGTGAATGTTGGTTTTCAAGTTTTGCCTAAGGTGCCTGATGGAGATACCTACCCGGTTGTGGATAAAGCCATTGAAGTTGTGCAGAAATCAGGTGTGAAACATGAGGTTGGAGCAATGGAGACGGTCATGGAAGGGGATTTGGACCTCCTTTTGGATATCGTAAAAAAAGCCCAAGAGGCATGCATTAAAGCCGGGGCAACTGAAGTGATGACCCATATAAAAATTCATTACCGTCCTGAAGGGGTAACCATCGATGAGAAGTTGGCTAAATATCGGAAGTAAGAGATGGGGTTCTATTTTTCTTCCCAGCTTTTCACTTCTTGTTCTTTTGTTTATTTGGGAAATAGTGGTTAACATGACCAAAATAGAAAAATGGATACTTCCCAGCCCCACGATCATTGCACAATCCCTTTGGCAAGCAAGGGAATTAATCTGGCAGCATACCATTCAAACGTTGTATGAAACTGTCCTTGGACTGGGGATTGCTATCGCAGCGGGCATAGCCATCGCTACCCTTATGGATCTTTCAACATGGTTAAGAAAAGCGGTATATCCCCTATTGGTCATCTCCCAAACGATCCCGATTATTGCGGTGGCTCCGTTATTTCTCATTTGGTTTGGATATGGATTGGCACCAAAGGTTATTGTGGTGGCTCTTGTTTGTTTCTTTCCAATCACGGTAAACTTAGCAGACGGATACCGTATGGTGGATCGGGAGATGGTGCGGTTGATGTCATCACTGGGGGCTAGCCGCGGACAGATTTTTCGCATGGTAAAATTACCTAGTGCTCTCCCTTTCTTTTTCTCTGGACTGAGGATTGCCGGGACTTACAGCGTCATGGGAGCAGTGATCGGAGAATGGCTGGGGGCCAGTCGGGGATTGGGGATATTTATGACCCGATCGTCCCAATCTTTTCTGACAGAGAGAGTATTTGCCGCCATAGTGGTAATCACCCTTTTAAGTTTATGGATATTTGCTCTGATTGAATTGTTGGCTAGACTGACAATGCCGTGGCACTACCAACAACAAGAAGAAAGATAATTCTTCATCTATAGACAAGTGATTAGAGAAAAAATTTTGGAGGGGAATGGACATGTTAAAAAGTTGGTTAACGGAAAATAAACGGATATCCGTAACATTGCTTTTTGTTTTTCTGCTTATTTTTGCTTTGATTCTTACAGGTTGCGCACAAAAGAATGAAGGGGGACAGAATCAGGAGAAGGCTACTGAAGAAACTGCAAAACAAGAACTGCAAAAAGTTACAGTCATGCTGGATTGGTTCCCCAATACCAACCATTCCGGTTTGTATGTAGCGAAGGATAAGGGTTTTTATGAAGAACAGGGACTGGATGTGGAAATTGTTCAACCTGGTGAAGGAAGCACTGCAGACCAATTGGTGGCAGCAGGAAAAGCTGATTTCGGGATCAGTTATCAGGAAGGGGTTACGCAAGCCAGAGCAAATGATATTCCTTTAGTATCGATTGCTGCCATTATCCAACATAATACTTCGGCCTTCGCATCCCTGAAAGAGGCCCAAATTACTTCTCCCAAAGATTTTGAAGGAAAACGGTACGGCGGTTGGGGATCCCCTGTGGAAGAAGCGGTATTAAAGGCCGTGATGGAAAAAGCAGGTGCTGATTTTTCTAAATTGGAAAATGTCACTTTGGGAGCAACAGATTTCTTCACGTCAATCGGTAGAGATGCCGATTTTGAATGGATTTATTACGGTTGGGACGGAGTAGAGGCTGAGCGTCGTGGAATTGATCTCAATTTCATTATGCTAAAAGATTTAGATCCTGCTTTGGATTATTATACTCCAGTCATTGTCACCAATGAACAGCATGTAGCTGAACAGAAAGATTTGGTGAAGAAGTTTATGGCTGCCACTGCAAAGGGATATGATTTTGCCATTCAAAACCCAAGTGAAGCGGCTGATATTTTGTTAAAAAATGCTCCGGAGTTAAATGCCGACTTAGTGAAGGCAAGTCAAGGGTGGCTAAGTGAAAAATACCAGGATGATGCCGAACAATGGGGAATACAAAAGACTCAAGTTTGGGAAAGGTATGCCCAATGGATGTATGACCGGCAGTTGATTCCTAAGATGATTGAGGCCGACAAATCCTTTACCAACGAGTTTTTACCAGGGAAATAATACACGGGGTGAATCATTTAGAAGGCCAGGATCTTGAGAGAGGGGAGGATTCCGTGGGAAAGCTTGAAGTTCATGGGGTAAACAAAGCTTTTCAAGGCAAAGGGAAATCACGGCTTGTTGTCGTAAGCGACGTATCTCTTACCGTAGATCAAGGGGAATTTGTCAGTATCATAGGACCCAGCGGCTGTGGAAAAAGCACACTATTGGATATGGTGGCAGGGTTAACGGCTCCTGATGAAGGAAATATTCTCTTTGATGGCAGATCCATCGTTGGGAAAAAAGGAATGGTCAGCTATATGCCCCAAAAGGACGTTTTATTTCCTTGGAGAACCATCCTGGAGAATGTGATCGTTCCAATGGAAATACAGGGTGTAAAAAAAATAGCCGCAAAAGAAGAAGCTTTGTCCTATTTTCCCCTCTTTGGATTGGAGAAATTTGCCGAAAGCTATCCCCATGTCTTGTCAGGCGGAATGAGACAACGGGCATCATTTCTCAGAACCTTTCTTTGCAAAAAAGAACTGATGCTTCTGGATGAACCCTTTGGCAAGCTGGACGCCATGACCCGAATGCATATACAGCAGTGGCTACTCAAGATGTGGCAAACGTTTAAGCATTCCATACTATTTGTTACCCATGATGTGGATGAGGCCATATTGCTTTCCGATCGAGTATACGTGATGTCCCCCAGGCCTGGGAGAATATTAGCAGAAGTTAAAATACCTCTTCCAAGACCAAGGCAGCCAAAATTAACAACAGATCCAAGTTTTAGTCTAATCAAAACAGAACTGCTTCAGATCCTGGAGGAAGGGGTATTTTCTAAGACCATTGATTAATGTCAATGGTTATTTTTTTAAAAAAATAGGCATCCAGCCTATTTCAGACTAGGATGCTCAGGTAAATCCGCCATTTCCGCAGGAAGGGGCAGAGGATGATACTTTTCCATAAATTTTTCCGGAAAATTTACGTTCAATCTCCCTACTGTCGCAATTCGGACAAGTGACAAGGGCGGAGTTGCCCGTAGAAACTAGTTCTTCAAACTCTTTTTTACATTTACTACAGACATAACTATATAAGGGCATCTGATTCCCTCCCTTCTTTTCCGGTAAAGATTACTACCCTACAGGGTATTTAATCTATATTTTAATCTGTTGCTTTACGATTTTCAAGATCGCAATAACCAACTTTACAACGGGTAATTCTATCAATATAATACAAGCATCAAATGGCAAATATTCATTTGAAAGAGTTTTCGGGAAGGGGGATTCTGCTTGAGAAATCGTCGGATCTTAATTTTTACCGGAGGAAATTTGGGTGAATGGGCATTAAAGGAGATCAAACCTGACGATGTTCTCTTTGGCGTTGACCGTGGAGCATATTTTCTTGTTCAGCATAAGATACAACCTGATTTGGCTATGGGGGACTTTGATTCGGTAACTGAGCAAGAGCGGGAAGAAATTGCACAGAAAAGTAAAGAGATGTGGGCTTGCGATCCTGTTATAAAAGATGAAACAGATACTGAGCTGGCAGTTCAGTGGGCAATTAAGCGGGAGCCCTCAGAAATCATGATCATTGGCGGGCTGGGTACTCGCTTTGACCATACCTTGGCCAACGTTCACCTGCTATTGACGGCATTGCAAAAAGGGATTCCCTGCCTTATCGTGGATGAATATAATGTGATAATGCTTGTGGATCGCTATGTTGAAATTGAACAAGATCACTTCTCCCACATTTCACTTTTGCCTTTAAGCTGGGAAGTGACCGGAATCACGTTGGAGGGGTTCCAATATCCCCTGAACCAGGCTTCTCTATCAATCGGCCATTCCCTTGGAATTAGCAATGTGTTAAAAGAAAAAGTAGGAAGGATTTATGTGGAATCCGGCTATCTATTAGTAATAAAATCTAAGGATTAAAGGAGATTTTTTAATGAGACGTATATTGGCCTATTCGATGTTTATGTCCTTTACCATGGGGTTTGTCCATGTTCCAATTATAGGGAACCCCTTGCTCACCTACATCATCGGATTTGTATGGAGTCTGATCTGGCTGGCCTTTTATATAAAAGAAGGGAAATGGGAATGGTTTGTTTCCAGTGTATTGACATGGCAAGCCATTGGACTTGTTTATGGGCTATCTGGACACAACTTGACCCAACTTGTTGAAAGCGTGGGCATCATCGTTAGCTTTTCATTTGGTATCAATGCATTCATCTCTCTATTCACATCCCATCCATTTACCATTTTGTTTACGAGAAATATTCAATCTTCAGGTGAAGGTTTTTCTCTTCGTCTCCATTGAAAGGTAACGGTAATTTGGTTTCTTATCATTATTATAAATGGGCTTTCCAGCTATTGGCTGGAATACAGTTTTCATATTCATTCCGCCTTGTATTCCATGACGATTGTATTGGTTAGTGTCATTTCTGTGAAAAGGTTTTTTAGGTCAAAAATCGTCTATTCCCGAAAGTTGGGAACGGAAGAGGGATGAAATTAAGTTCTGGATCATGTATACTTATTTAGAGAGACGAAATGACTTGGTATATACTAAATGCTTCTGTAGAAATTAAATTTTTACAGCAGCAGATTAACCGAGTGAAGGAGAGAAAAATGATGCCGTTAAGATTATATGGGGTACTTGGCTTGCTCAGCCTCATCTGGGGAAGCTCTTTCTTGTTTATTAAAATCTTGTTGGAAGACTTTGGTCCATGGTCTGTTGCTTCACTTCGTTCTTTATTTGGGGCCCTGGCGATTGCAATCATTATTCTGCTACAAAAAGAAAAAATGAAGTTAAAAGAGATCCCTTGGGGGATTTTGCTGATAGTTGGCTTGCTTAATTCTGCTCTTCCCTGGACGTTCATTGGGATGGGAGAAACAAGAATCAGCAGCGGGATGGCTTCTATAGCCAATGCTTCTACCCCAATCTTAACGATGCTTGTGGGACTTCTATTGTTTAAAATATCCCTTAACTCATATCAGTGGATTGGAATGGGGATTGGTTTTATAGGTATTCTTATTTTGGTTGGACTGGATGTATTTACAAATACTGATGTTGATCGGACAGGAATTTTGCTTGTGATGTTGGCATCCCTTTGCTATGCTTTTTCATCCCAATTAAGCAAAAGGTATCTACAGAGTATATCCGTTTCCTATATCAGTATGATTACTCTTTTCGCCGGAGCTTTTTTTAGTGGTATTCTTGCGTTGGTTTCAGAACCGATTCACTGGAGTAATTTGTTTATTACCAAGAATTTTCTTTCATTTATCGGGTTAGGTGTGGTAGGATCAGGAATTGCTTATATGTTCTTTTACTATATTATTCAAGAGGGAAGTGCCGAGTTTGCAACGACCGTAACATATTTGGTTCCATTCACTGCTCTCCTATGGGGATGGCTTCTGTTGGGAGAAAGTATTTTTCTCTCTGCGATCTTAGGGCTGGTTATGATTTTGAGTGGAGTTTATATTTCCGGGAGAAAGACAGGGGTGCTGGTGAAGTCTATGAGGGAAGCAAGGAAGTTTTAGGATGAACTTTTTCCAATGTATAGGATGAAAAGGTTAAAATATTAGATTGTGGATGTAGTTATGAGAAATCCCTGTCCAGTGAGGACAGGGATTTTATTTTATTTGAGTCAAGGGCTTATTTAGCTGGACTTTGGTTGGGTAAGGTGATTATTTTACTTCTTCGTTGATAATTTGACGCAATACCATCTGCAGAATACCGCCATTTCGATAGTAGTCGATATCAACCAGACTATCCAAGCGGACGATGGTGTCAAATTCGAAGAAAGTGCCGTCAGGACGGGTTGCCCGGACTTTTAAGGTTTGACCAGGTTGAATGTCATCATTTAGGCCAAGAATATCAAAGGTTTCTTCACCGGTAATGCCTAGGGACTTCCAGCTGGCTCCATCTGTAAATTGTAATGGAAGAACACCCATGCCAACCAGGTTACTGCGGTGAATACGCTCGAAGCTTTCAGCTATAACCGCTTTTACTCCCAACAGATTGGTTCCTTTAGCTGCCCAGTCGCGGGAGCTTCCCGTACCATACTCTTTTCCGGCAAGTACAACCAGTGGTATGCCTTGTTCCTGATACTTCATGGAGGCATCGTAAATTGGCATCAGTTCACCAGTTGGCAAGTATTTGGTTATACCGCCCTCTGTTCCGGGCGCCATCTGATTGCGGATACGAATATTGGCAAAAGTACCGCGCATCATCACTTCATGGTTTCCACGGCGGGAACCGTAGGAATTGAAATCTTTTTTATCCACACCATGTTCTTTCAAATATAACCCTGCGGGACTGCTTTCTTTGATACTTCCCGCTGGGGAGATATGATCAGTTGTAATGGAATCTCCCAGTAACGCAAGGGTTTTTGCACCTTTAATCTCTTTGATTGGTTCCACATCTGGTGATAAGCCAACGAAGAAAGGTGGTTCCTGAATATAGGTGGAATTCTTATCCCATTCATACCGTTCTCCTTCTGAGACGGGGATGGCATTCCATTTTTCATTGGCGGTAAATACCTGACCGTACTGTTTCCGGAATAATTCAGGATCCATGGCAGATTTAAGAGCTTCTTTTAATTCATCGGATGTTGGCCAGATATCTTTTAAATAAACCGGTTCATTTTTATCGTTATAGCCAATAGGTTCTGTGGCTAAATCAATATCAACGGTGCCTGCTAAAGCATATGCAACAACAAGGGGTGGAGAAGCAAGATAGTTTGCCTTTACCTGAGCATGGACCCGTCCTTCAAAGTTACGGTTACCGCTGATGACGGCAGAAACGGTTAGATCATTCTCGTCAATGGCTTTGCTTACTTCATCAGGAAGCGGCCCACTGTTTCCGATACAGGTTGCACATCCATAACCGGCAACGTGGAAACCGAGAGCTTCTAAATATGGGAGAAGTCCAGTATTCACCAGATAATCAGTGACGACCTTGGAACCAGGTGTTAAACTGCTCTTTACGTAAGCTGGTTTGCGCAGTCCTTTTTCCACCGCCTTCTTGGCAACGATACCCGCTCCAAGCATGACGGATGGATTGGAAGTGTTGGTACAGCTTGTGATAGCGGCAATCACAACAGAGCCGGTTCCCAACTTTGTGGTTTCACCATTGGGATGGGTCACTTCCACAGACTTGTTAATCTTATCTTCAGACATACCATATCCGCCCTTATCGACAGGAGCGCGGAGAGCTGTATTAAAGGCTTCCTTCATTTTGCTCAATTCCACACGGTCTTGAGGACGCTTTGGACCGGCAAGACTGGGCACAATCGTAGACAGATCTAGTTCAATGGTATCTGAGAAAACGGGATCGGGAGTGGCATCGGTACGGAATAATCCTTGGGCTTTATAATAAGCTTCCACCAGTTGAACAAGCCCTTCATCCCGTCCGGTGCTTCTCAAGTAGTTTAAGGTTTCACTGTCTACAGGGAAGAATCCCATGGTAGCCCCATATTCAGGTGCCATATTGGCTACTGTGGCACGGTCGGCCAGGCTGATATTGCTTAATCCAGGTCCATAGAATTCAACAAATTTACCAACGACGCCTTTTTTCCGTAAAATATTGGTTACGGTTAAGGCCAAATCCGTGGCAGTGGCCCCTTCAGGAAGGCTCCCTGTCAACTTAAAGCCAACGACCTCCGGTGTGACGAAATAAAGGGGCTGCCCCAGCATACCCGCTTCCGCTTCGATTCCCCCAACGCCCCAACCAACAACACCTAAACCATTAATCATGGTAGTATGGGAATCTGTTCCAACAAGGGAATCAGGAAAAACTTCAGTTTCGCTGTCTACCTTTCGCGTTGCTGCTACGGTTGCCAAATATTCCAGATTTACTTGGTGAACAATACCAGTAGCCGGAGGAACAGCGCGGAAATTATCAAATGCATTTTGCGCCCAGCGAAGCAGGCGGTAGCGCTCTTCATTCCGTTCAAATTCTATATCCATGTTGTATTGTAGGGCATCGGGTGTTCCGAATTTGTCAACCATGACAGAGTGGTCGATTACCAGGTCAACGGGAATCAATGGATTAATCCGGCTTGGATTACCCCCTGCGCGATGCATGGCTTCCCTTAAAGCAGCTAAATCAACCACGGCAGGAACACCAGTGAAGTCTTGAAGCACAATTCGTGCCGGTTTAAAGGGAACTTCCTGATTTTCATCCCGGCCTTCTGTCCAGTTTGCCAATTTTTTTACATGTTCCTCTGTAATTGCCCGACCATCGTATTGACGTACGGCAGCTTCTAGAAGAACTTTAATCGTGAATGGCAGTTTGGATACGGGACCAATTCCTTGCTCTTCCAGTTTGCTTAATTGGTAGTATTGGTAGGATTGGTCTCCTACTTTTAGTTCAGTACGCACAGAGAAATGATCTTTCTTTGTCAAACCCAATTACCTCCTCTTCTTCCTGTTTCCAAGGTTTGAAATTGCCTCTTTTTGTTTCATCTAGTGAAACCAGGTTTCTTTTATCACTATCATTATACCGATTTTCCGCAAAAACGTAAAATAAATTTTCCTCTTTTTTTCATAAGATTTTTTATACATTGAGCCATTTGAGTATATTCTTTACTATGTTTTCTTTTTCATTTCATCTTTGATAATTTTTGTTGGGTGGGATATAATTTAAATAGTGAAAATTAGTTTCATATAATGAAACTAATTTTGTGATCTGTATCTGTTCCGTTTCGAGGCAAAAGAACGGAGCTATCAAAAACATCTGGGTATTTCAAAGATGGAGTTAGTTTGACGGCTTATTCCTGCTCTTTAGCCCCAACGTTATATAATAATTTACAATTTTTCTGGTGGTGATAGAATTTGGAAGATAAAAAAATAACGGTTAGAGCTGTGGAGAGAGCGTTGGATATTTTGCTTTGTTTTGTTCATTCCAATGAGATGAGTTTGACCGACATTGCACAGCAAACTTCTTTAAATAAAAGTACCGTTTATCGTCTTTTGGCATCATTGGAAGGGAAAGGTTTTCTGATGAGAGACCCGGGAACGGAAAAATACAGATTAGGATTTCGAATTTGGGAGTTATCGGCCAATTTGACCCAGGCGGCGGACCCTGCGATGATACTTCTTCCCGAATTGGAGAAACTGCGTGATTCACTCGGTGAGACGATCAGTCTGTACGTAAGGGATGGAATGGAACGTATTCGAATACAAGCGGTGGAAAGCAATCAATCCATCAGACGGGTGGCTCCCATTGGAGCCAGGATGTCACTGGCAGTTGGTGCTTCCAGTAAAGTGCTGATGTCTTATGCTGATCCGCATAGTCAAGAAGCGATATTAAATGATCCTTCATGGCCTGATTGGGTGGATAAGCGATTGTATAAAAAACAGTTGGAAGAAATCAAAGAAAAAGGTTATGCCACCAGTTTCGAGGAAAGGGAGCCCGGAGCAGCTGCTGTTGCGGTTCCTATATTGAACCGGTCTGGTCACTTGATCGCTGCTTTGTCCGTATCAGGTCCGTCCAGCCGTTTAACTCTGGATAAGATGGACAAGTTTCTCCCTGAAATCCTGGATGCGGCAAGCAGAATGGGAAAAATGGTAAAATAAATATGATTTATTCACATCTTTTTCAGAATTTATTCACTGCTTCTTCAGAATTACCGGTTAGGATAGGGTTAGTCTTGAATTGAAAGGAACCCGGAGCATCAAAATTTGACATGAATAAATTGAACTGGGTATAATTCAAGTAAATATTATCTATTTAGTTGGAATTGGAGGCGGTACTGTGCGTGTAGCAAATTCAATCATTGAACTTATTGGAGATACTCCTTTGGTAAAACTAAACCGTATCGTTGGAAAAGAAGATGCAGATGTTTATTTAAAGCTTGAGTTTTTTAATCCTGGGGGAAGTGTGAAAGACCGGATTGCCATGTCGATGATTGAACAGGCAGAGAAGGATGGGAAATTAAAGCCTGGGGACACCATTATTGAGCCAACCAGCGGTAATACTGGAATAGGTCTTGCCATGGTTGCAGCAGCCAAAGGCTACCGTGCCATTTTGGTCATGCCTGATACAATGAGCATGGAAAGAAGGAATTTGCTTCGGGCCTTTGGAGCAGAGCTTGTGCTGACACCAGGGGCTGAGGGAATGGGTGGAGCCATTCGCAAAGCGAAAGAACTGCTGGAACAAAATCCGGATTATTTTATGCCACAACAATTTGAAAACCCTGCCAATCCCAAGGTCCATCGGGAAACGACAGGGAAAGAATTGTTAAAACAGGTGGAGAAGATCGGCGGTATTGATGCCTTCATTTCTGGGATCGGGACAGGAGGAACAGTGACGGGAGCAGGGGAAGTACTGAAAGGAAAATATCCTGACATGCAGATTATTGCTGTTGAGCCTGCAGCATCCCCCGTTCTTTCTGGAGGAAAACCGGGTCCCCATAAAATTCAGGGGATTGGGGCAGGTTTTGTTCCTGCTATCTTAAATACGGAAATTTATGATGAAATCATCACTGTTGAAAATGAGGAAGCCTTTGAGGCAGCCAGGAGATTAGCCAAAGAAGAAGGGGTACTGGGTGGGATTTCATCCGGCGCTGCTACAGCAGCTGCATTAAAAATTGCCCGGCGCTTGGGTAAAGGGAAAAAAGTGGTGGCGGTCATTCCGGATAACGGGGAGCGCTATCTCAGTACACAGCTATTCCAATTTGAAGAATAATAGGTGCCTGGTACACCTCGAAATTTGTCGAAAGTTGTCAATATGCAGCATCCCACTGTGAAAGGTGTAGTGGGATGCTGCTTTTTCCTTTTTGACCAGTTTATACAATAAATCATAGTAAGTATATATAGGGTTGCTCGAAAATTTATATTGACGCTGATAAAAACTTAATGTTAAGATTCTTGAAAATTTGTTTTTAGGCTCTCCCATTAGAGAATCTATGAAGGGAATACAATTTTGTTTATGCTTTACAATCTGAAGATCTTTTAAAACGTCGTAGGCAAATACGGGAAAGATTTTTTTTTAAAAATAAATCCGACTAATCCTATAAAAATTAATGTTGACACGAAGAAATAATTAACATTATAATTCTGATTAATAAAATATAAATTTATAGGAATTGGAGGAAATGAAATGCGTGTTGCAAACACAATTACGGATCTTATCGGAAATACTCCCCTCGTGAAGTTAAACAGAATCGTGGGAAGTGAAGATGCGGATGTTTATTTAAAACTGGAGTTTTTCAATCCTGGAGGCAGCGTAAAAGACAGGATTGCTATTGCTATGATTGAAGCCGCTGAAAAGGAAGGGAAACTGAAGCCAGGAGATACCATCGTAGAACCTACCAGCGGAAATACCGGTATTGGTTTGGCCATGGTTGCTGCAGCAAAAGGATATCGCACGATTTTAGTGATGCCGGAAACGATGAGTATGGAAAGAAGAAACTTACTTCGGGCTTATGGAGCTGAACTGGTACTTACACCAGGACCAGAGGGAATGAAAGGGGCGATAAGGGTGGCTAATGAATTGTTGGAAGATCATCCCAATTATTTTATGCCCCAGCAGTTTGAAAACCCTGCGAATCCGCAAATACATCGCGATACGACCGGGCAGGAACTGTTAGAACAAGCAGCAGAAATCGGGGGGATTGACGCTTTTGTTTCCGGAATTGGAACAGGGGGAACCGTTACCGGGGCGGGAGAAGTGTTAAAGGAGAAATTTCCTCAGTTGCATATTGTTGCTGTAGAACCAGCTGCCTCCCCAGTTTTGTCTGGAGGACAACCAGGTCCTCACAAAATCCAGGGCATTGGTGCCGGATTCGTTCCTAAGATTTTAAACACCGAAATCTATGATGAAATTATTACCGTTGAGAATGATGAGGCCTTTGAAACTTCCAGGAGAATGGCTCGAGAAGAAGGTATTTTGGGAGGTATTTCCTCAGGAGCTGCAGTTTTTGCTGCATTAAAAATCGCCAAAAGATTGGGTATAGGTAAAAAAGTTGTTGCAGTAATACCCAGCAATGGTGAAAGGTATCTAACCACCCCATTATATCAATTTGACATTTAATCAATTCAGACCCAAATAATTTCCTCTTATCCAGAGAGGTGGAGGGACTGGCCCGATGATACCCGGCAACCTTCAAACAGCAGATCGTTTGAGATGGTGCCAATTCCTGCAGAATGAAATTTTCTGAGAGATAAGAGGAGGTGTGGAACAAAAGATCATCCCCCTTCTCACAGGGGGATTTTTGCATAAAAAGAATAACAAAACGGAGGTTATGCATAATGCAAAAATGGTTAAGGGATCAGGGCGAAAAATTAAACCAAGTAGAATTGATTAAATTAGAAAAAGATGGTTTGGATGTCATTCAGGATATTTATCGTTACGCGGAGACGGGATATGACTCCATCACTCCTGATGATATGAATCGATTCAAGTGGGCAGGGATTTATGAGCAAAAGCCGAAGGAAGGTTATTTCATGATGAGGGTAAGAATTCCTTCAGGAATTCTTAACTCAGAGCAGGCAAGGGTGCTGGCTTCCATTGCTGTGGACTATGGTCGAAATCTAGTGGATATTACCACCCGGCAGGCCGTTCAATTCCATTGGCTTCAGATACAAGACATGCCCGATATTTTTCAGCGCTTGAAAGAAGTGGGGTTGTCTTCTTTCGAGGCATGCGGGGATTGCCCGAGGACGATTGTCGGAAATCCCTTGGCTGGTTTGGATCCTTATGAGTTAATCGATACGAGGCCATTGGCCCAAGAATTAAACGATTATTTCTTGATGAACAGGGATTTTTCTAATTTGCCTCGCAAATACAAAATATCGATTTCATCGAGCATTTATAATGCTGGACATGCAGAAATTAACGATTTAGCCTTTACTCCGGCTGTAAAAGTGATTGATGGGGAAGAAGTGATTGGTTTCCATGTTTGGGTGGGAGGAGGACTTTCGGCCAAACCTTATCTGGCGAAGCAACTGGATGTATTTGTCAGACCGGAAGAGGTGGTGAAGGTGGCAGCGGCGGTTACAACCATCTTCCGCGACTACGGATATCGGGAAAAACGTCATCGTGCTCGCCTTAAATTTCTGGTGGCCGATTGGGGACCGGAAAAATTTTGTGAAAAACTGTTTGAGCTGACTGGAGAACTTCCAGGGCGGGGAGAGGACAAAATTATCGGTTGGAATGCCGGATATTTTACAGGAGTTCATCCGCAAAAACAAGAGGGCTTAAAATATGTGGGATTATCTGTGCCTGTAGGAAGGATGACAGCCGAAGAATTGGAGGAACTGGCCCGGTTGGCAGATAAATACGGGGACGGTTCTTTAAGAACCTGCAACTCTCAAAATATTGTGTTGGCCAACATTCCGGATCATCGGATAGAGAAACTGTTGCAGGAGAAGGTCCTCGAGCGGTTGACGCCATATCCTAGAAATTTTACGGCTTTCGCTGTTTCTTGTACCGGAAATGAATTTTGCAATCTGGCCTTGGTGGAAACCAAGGAAAGAATGAGACAGTTGGCTTATTTCCTAGATGAGAATATTGAACTGGATGAGCCAATCCGAATGCATATGGTAGGCTGCCCCAACTCCTGTGGACAGAGGCAGATCGCTGATATTGGATTTCAGGGTGTGCTGGTGAAAACCCCTCAAGGAATGAAGGACGCCTTTGAAATTTATATTGGTGGCACATTAGGCCCCAATGCTGTCTTTAATGAAAAGTTAAAAGGCCGGGTATTGGGGGATGACCTCGGCCGAGTGGTTATACAGTTGATTGCCTACTATAAGGAAGAGAAGCAACCAGGTGAGAAGTTTTATGACTTTTCCAAGAGAACAGGAATAAAACCTTTCCAGGAAAGGTTAGATCAAATATTATCACAGCTTCAACAAAGTTAAAACCAAACCAAAGGAAAGGATAGTCGTACGATGTTCCTGTATAAATTGGAAGTTCGATTTGCCGATGAATCTTGGGCAACGGTAGTCACGATTGCTGGAGATGATAGGCAGGCATTCGAAAGTGCTAATCATCAGCTTGAGTGTCATTACCTACCGCTTAAAAAAATAACTGAAATGGCAATGGTGGAGAAAAAACCGGCCAAAAAGGGACACGGGTATGTGATTGAACCATGATTTGGACATACATGGCATTCGGAGTAGCCCTGCTCTTTGCAATCAATATTGGAGCAAGTGGAACAGCGGCATCCATGGGAGCGGCTTATGGCGCTGGTGCCATTTCAAAAAGGACTGCCATGTATTTAGTTGCTTTGGCGGTATTTGCGGGTGCAGCCATCGGTGGAGGAGAAGTAGTCAGAACGATAGGAAAGGGGATCATTCCTTCTTCATTGTTAAATGTGGAAATCGTGGTGATCATTTTAATCTCAGCTACACTTACCCTGTTGATTGCCAATCTGTTGGGCATCCCCTTGTCAACCAGTGAGGTGACCGTTGGAGCAGTTGTAGGAGTGGGAGTCGCCTTTCAATCCCTTTACCTGCAGAATTTATTGGTCATCATCTCATTCTGGCTAATTATCCCGGTTGCCGCCTTTCTCCTTGCTCTTTTGTTTGGAAAGGGAATTATGGGACTGGAAAATCGATGGCCGCAACTGCGGGGACAGGGACGGTGGAAAAAGTGGCTGGCAATGCTTCTTGTAATTACAGGAACGATTGAAGCCTTTTCCGCAGGGATGAATAATGTGGCTAATGCAGTGGGCCCCCTTGTGGGGGCAGGAATCATGAATGTTACAACTGGAATCTGGGCGGGGGGCTTATTTGTGGCATTTGGGGCGATCCTTCTTGGAGGGAAAGTACTTGAAACCAATGGCAAAAAAATTACCCAACTTTCCATGCTTCAGGGAAGCGCCGTTTCTGCTACAGGGGGAATTTTGGTCATTATTGCTTCACTATTTGGGTTGCCCGTTCCCCTTACTCAGATCACTACCTCCGCTATTCTGGGGATTGGCACTGCCAATAGCGGGTTGGATCTGTGGAAGAAAAACGTGATTAAGCAAATCATGAAGGTGTGGATGGTGTCCCCGGTTTCTTCCCTGGCGGTTTCCTATACGCTGATCCACACGGTAGTATCTCCAGATCCATATATTGCTGTTGTCATTATCAGCATCATGATCGCTACGGCAGGATCCGTCAGTTTATCCCGGGCCATTCGCCGGGAAAAGAGCAGCATTTATGATGAAGGGGGAGGGATATAAGCATGTTGTTTCAACAGCTTTCAGATGAAGACTATAAAGAAATAAATGAAAACCTCTTAGCTGGTAAGGATACCATCGATGTACTGAAATGGGCATATGGGACATACCAGGATGGTCTTGTCTATGCCTGCAGTTTTGGTGCAGAAGGTATGGTATTAATTGATCTCATATCCAAGGTGCAAAAAAATGCCCAGATTGTTTTTTTGGATACCCATCTTCATTTCAAAGAAACGTATGAATTAATAGAAAAAGTGAAAATACGCTATCCAGATCTGCGGATTGAAATCGTTGAGCCTTCCCTTACTTTGAAACAGCAGAAGGAAGAATATGGCGATGAACTGTGGAAGAGGAACCCCGACCAGTGCTGTCATTTGCGAAAAATTGAGCCGTTAAAAAAACTGCTATCCGGTTACAGTGCCTGGATTACCGGTTTGCGACGGGAGCAGTCTCCTACTAGGAGTCGAATGCAGTACGTGAATAAAGACAACAAATTTCAGTTGGTTAAAATCTGTCCATTGATTTACTGGACGTGGGAAGAGGTTTGGGATTATATCAAACTTTACAATCTGCCATATAATCCCCTCCATGACCGTGGATATCCAAGTATTGGTTGTGAAAATTGTACGCAACCGGTTCATGAGGGGGGGGATTTGCGGGCGGGCCGATGGTCCGACTTCAAAAAAACAGAATGCGGACTTCATCAATAGTTCATTCAGAGTTCTTCACCTATTTGGTTTCTGTAACTAATTGGATGAAACGAAAGAATTTGCTAAGGACAGCCCTCGAGTTCTTACTTAGCGGAGGGGATGAAGAACGGAAATTAGTCCTCAAACTGACTCCATCCTTATGAAAGACCCAGATGTTTTTGAGGACTCCGTTCTTTCAGACTCGTAGCGGACTTTAATCACTTCTTTGCAAGAACTCGACTAGCGGACGTGGAAATCTTTGATATGAAAATACCTTTTCATATCAATTTGTGACCCTGCGGGTCATGTATGTTTAGTTTCATCTATATGTGTTCCATCCATACACCATATAGATACAAAGGAATGGAAAGGAGAGGAGATTTATGGGTCTGAGTCATCCCCATGGCGGGGCATTGGTGAACCGTATCGATTTTGAATATGATTATTCCCGTTTAAGCAAGGAGATCGAGCTGGACGGATTTGCACTATCCGACCTGGAATTAATCGCCGTAGGCGCCTACAGTCCATTGACAGGTTTCATGGGAGAGGCAGACTATCTAAACGTTCTCGAACAGATGAGACTTGAAAACGGATTGGTTTGGAGTATACCCATCACCTTGCCTGTAGCCGAAGAAACTGCCGATCAACTGGAAATCGGAGAAAAAATCAGGCTGTTACATGATGGCACAGTATACGGAATTCTTGAACTAAAGGAGAAATACGTTCCCAATAAACAACTGGAGGCTGAAAAAATATATCGTACAACAGATTTGGCCCATCCAGGTGTCCATAAGTTGTTTGAAAGGCCGAATGTGTATCTTGCCGGTCCAGTGACCATGGTGAAACGCCCAAAGAAATCAAAGTTCCAGCAATTTTATTTGGACCCTGATGAAACAAGAAACGCATTTATCCAGAAGGGGTGGAAAACGGTGGTGGGATTCCAGACGCGAAATCCTGTTCATAGAGCCCATGAATACATTCAAAAAACGGCGTTGGAGATTGTGGATGGATTATTTTTAAATCCTTTGGTGGGAGAGACAAAATCAGATGATATACCGGCTGATGTACGGATGGAAAGTTATCAAGTCTTGTTAAAAAACTATTACCCGCAGGATCGCGTCTTTCTGGCGGTTTTCCCAGCTGCAATGAGATATGCCGGTCCAAGGGAAGCCATCTTCCATGCTTTGGTCCGGAAAAACTACGGATGCACCCATTTTATTGTAGGACGGGACCATGCCGGTGTCGGTAATTACTATGGAACCTATGATGCCCAACTGATTTTTCATCATTTCACTCATGGGGATTTGGGGATTACCCCACTGTTTTTTGAACACAGCTTTTACTGCAACAAATGCGGAAATATGGCATCTACAAAAACTTGTCCCCATGGAAATGAGAATCGTCTTATCCTATCCGGAACCAAAGTCAGAGAGATGCTTAAGAGAGGAGAAGCGCCCCCTCCAGAGTTCAGCAGACCGGAGGTTGTGGATGTTCTGATTAGAGGAATGAAAGTGCAAACTGGAACGACTTTCTGAGAATCCTTACATTTTTAGAGAAAGAGGGGATTTGATGTCCAACCAAACTATTTCAAATATTGTCTGGCAAGGCTCTTCCGTTCATAAACCGGAAAGGCAGCAATTAAACGGGCATAAAAGCTGCATCCTTTGGCTTACAGGATATTCCGGCTCGGGGAAATCAACCCTGGCCAATGAGGTGGACAAACGCCTTCACCAGATGGGAGTGCGAAGTTATGTTCTTGATGGTGACAACATCAGGCATGGATTAAATAAAGGGCTTGGTTTTACACCCGAAGACCGAAGGGAAAATATCCGGAGAATCGGTGAGGTAGCCAAGCTGTTTGTAGATGCTGGAATGATTCCCATTACCGCTTTTATTTCACCTTTTCGCGAAGACAGGCAGTTGGTCAGAAACCTGGTTGAACCTGGAGAATTTATTGAAGTTTATGTAAAATGTCCATTAGAAGAGTGCGAGCAGCGGGATCCGAAGGGGCTCTACAAAAAGGCCAGAATTGGAGAAATTCCGGAATTTACGGGAGTCAGCTCTCCCTACGAAGAACCGGAAAATCCGGAATTGATCATTGAAACCCATCGATTCACCATTGATCAATCTGCCGAAAAGATCATCCAATATTTAATGAAACGTATCTAATCATTCCATTTAGATTCGAGAAAGTTAAAAGAAATTTTCAGTGTATGCCGAATCAAGAATTTAGGGTTTTGCATCATTGGTTAACATTTGTCAATTCCATTGGAGGAGTTGAAAAAATGGTCAAAAAATTAGCCTTAAGCTTCACCCCGACCCCTCTGCATTTGGCTGAACGGTTAAGTGAACATACCGGTACGGAAATCTGGATCAAAAGAGACGATCTGACCGGATGTATGGCTACCGGGGGGAACAAGATCAGGAAACTGGAATATATCCTGGCCGATGCTTTGGAAAAGGGAGCGGATACGGTGATCACGACAGGAGGTCCCCAATCCAACCATGCCAAAGCAACGGCTGCCCTGGCAGTCAAAGTCGGACTTAAGCCGGTTTTAGTCTTGGCCGGTCGTGATCCGGGGCATCGGAGAGCCAATTTATTTATCGATACTCTGGTCGGTGCCGAGATTCGCTTTAGCGGGGCGAGAACAGCGGAAGAAATGGAAGAAGCTTTAATCCGGACATATAATGAATTCCATCTGAAAGGAAAAAAACCGTATCTGATTCCGATTGGCGGTTCCAACGGTTTGGGCAGTCTGGGATATCTGGATGCCTATAAGGAGATTGAAGGCCATCATTTTGACTGGATTGTGGTTACCGCCGGATCGGGGGGGACATTTGCCGGAATTTATCTGGGGAACCGTCTTTCTCGTGACCGTGCCAAACTGCTGGGAATCAGTCCCTGGCTTCCCAAGGAGGAAATTTCCCTTAGAATCAGGAATTGTATTCGGGAAGTTGACAGGGACTGGATGGAAGAGGACTTATTGATTGATGACCAATACATCGGGCCCGGATACGGAAAAACAACTCCGGAATCCGTTCATGCGATTCAGCTGCTGGCTCAGCTTGAGGCGATTCTGCTGGACCACGTCTATACCGGGAAAACCATGGCCGGTTTGCTGGACTATATTAACAAGGGAATCATCACTTTCCGTGACCGTGTATTGTTTTGGCATACCGGCGGGGCACCGGGCTTATTGGCCATACAGGACTGGTGGTATAATCATGATTAAGAAAATTTCGATAACCCTATTGACAGGGAACCTATGACAGGTTAGAATGACAGCATCGTATTAATTGAATAGCATTCTTATCAAGAGAAGGCGGAGGGACTGGCCCGATGAAGCCCGGCAACCGACTCGGCGGAGTATTCCAAAGAGAACGGTGCTAATTCCTGCAAAATGAGTTTTCATTTTGAAAGATAAGGCTGGAACCGACCTGTCTTCGGAAACCGATACCCCTTTCAAGATGAAGGGGGTTATTTTTTTTGGGGGGTAATGAAAATGAACGTAGAGACGAAGCTGGCTCAAATTGGAAATCGAAGGGATGAAAAAACCGGTGCCATCAATTTTCCAATCTATCATTCTGCTGCTTATCAACATCCGGAATTGGGGGAAAGCACCGGTTACGATTACACAAGAACCGCAAACCCGACAAGAACCGTATTGGAAGATGCCATAGCCACTCTGGAAAAGGGGGATCGGGGATTTGCGTTAAGTTCCGGCATGGCAGCAATCCAGGTGATATTTTCACTTTTTTCTGCCGGGGATCATATCGTGGCATCCCTTGATTTGTATGGAGGGACCTATCGGCTGTTCGAACAGGTGTTAAGGCGGTTTTCATTACAGTTTAGCTATGTTGATGCAAGGGACATGGATTCGGTTGAAGCTGCCATAGGCCCTTCTACGAAAGCGATATTTATAGAATCTCCTACCAATCCCATGATGCATGAAGCAGACATCCATCAGATTGCCCGACTGGCAAAGAATAAAGGGCTGATCACCATTGTTGACAATACTTTTCTTACCCCCTATTTTCAAAATCCGATTCCATTAGGAGCGGATATCGTTGTACACAGTGGAACGAAGTATTTAGGGGGACATAATGACGTATTGGCAGGATTGATTGTATCCAAGGGTGAAGAGATTTCTGAGAAATTATCCTTTTTGCATAATTCGATCGGTGCCGTATTGGGTCCCCAGGATTCCTGGTTGTTAATTCGGGGGATGAAAACGTTGGCTTTACGCATGGAAAAACATCAGCGAAATGCCAATAAAATCGTTTCTTTTCTGAAAAAGCACCCCTGTGTGGAGGAAGTGTTTTATCCCGAAGGAATCAAGGGACAGACGAAGGGTAACGGAGGAATGATCTCCTTTCGCCTGAAGAAAAAGGAGTGGATTCCAACGGTATTAAAAAATTTGAGGGTGATTTCATTTGCGGAAAGCCTTGGCGGGGTAGAAAGTTTGATGACCTATCCTTCTGTTCAGACCCACGCGGACATTCCTGAAGAGATTCGGCGGAAAGTAGGCGTGTGTGATCGTCTGCTCCGTTTGTCAACTGGGATCGAACATGAGGAAGATTTAATCGGAGATATTTCTCAGGCGTTGGATTATGCCGTAAATGAAGAAAACATTCACCGGAATGGAGGGGAATTGGATGAAATTTTCCACGCAAATCATTCACAATCCTTATAAAGTGGATCCATATACCGGAGCCTGTAGCACTCCTATTTACCAGGCTTCCACCTATCATCAGTTTGATGTAGATCAACCGGGCCCCTATGATTATGCCCGGTCAGGCAACCCAACCCGCCATGCTTTGGAAGAGACGATTGCATTATTGGAAGGTGGATGTAGAGGGTTTGCCTTTTCATCCGGCATGGCTGCCATTTCAACGGTTTTTCTCCTCTTATCTTCAGGAGATCATGTGGTCATTTCTGAGGATGTTTATGGGGGGACCCATCGAATTGTCACTCAGGTGTTATCCAGGTTGGGGATTTCTGCCACCTTTGTTGATACAACAGATATAAACGCCGTTGAAGAGGCCATAAAGCCAAACACGAAGGCGATCTATGTGGAAACCCCTTCCAATCCGTTGCTGAAGGTTACCGACCTGGGAAAAATTGAAGAAATCGCTAAACAATCGAAATTGCTGTTTATTGTGGACAACACTTTTTTGACTCCATACTATCAAAGGCCGATTCAATTTGGTGCAGACATTGTCATTCATAGTGCCACAAAATTCATCGCCGGACATAGCGATGTGATTGCTGGACTTGTTGTGGCAAAAAATGAAGAACTGGCTGAAAAAATCGGGTTTTTACAAAATTCATTTGGAGCCATACTGGGGGTACAGGATTCTTGGTTGGTGTTAAGGGGATTAAAAACCCTGAAAGTACGTCTTGATTCTGCAACGAATGGGGCAAAAATCATTGCCAATTGGCTCAAAGAACAGTCCTATGTCAAAGAAGTGTATTATACGGGACTTCCTACCCACCAGGGACACGACATTCAGAACAAGCAGGTGACTGGACATGGTGCGGTGTTATCCTTCGACGTTGGAAATGCCAGCATGGCCAAAAAAATCATGAAGCGGGTGAAAATACCGGCAGTTGCTGTAAGCCTTGGTTCGGTGGAATCCATTCTCTCTTATCCGGCATTGATGTCCCATGCGGCGATGCCGGAAGAAGAGCGGAGAAAAAGGGGAATACATGATGGATTGTTGCGTTTGTCTGTTGGTCTGGAGGATCCCCATGATTTAATCGAAGATTTGGAGCAAGCCATGTTGCCCCGTCTTGTTTCATCACGCGCTCTTTACGAATAGGGGGAAAAGTTCATGAAACCTGCAACACCAAGAATACAAGAACAATTGAATAACAAAATCATGATTTTGGATGGAGCTATGGGAACATTGATTCAACAGGCCCATTTAACGGCACAGGATTTCGGAGGGGAAGAGTACGAAGGATGCAACGAAATATTAAACATTACCCGTCCTGATTTGATTCGTAGCATCCATGAGGAATATCTAGCAGCAGGTGCAGACATTATTGAAACAAATACATTTGGGGCGACAGATGTCGTTCTTGCCGAATATGCCCTGCAGGATAAAACGGAGGAAATTAATCTGGCTGCTGCGACCATCGCCCGGGAAGCGGCAGATCAGTATGCTACACCTGACTGGCCCAGATATGTCGCAGGCTCCGTGGGTCCCACAACAAAATCTTTGTCCGTCACAGGGGGGATCACCTTTGACCAACTGACACAATCTTACTATCGCCAGGCCCTTGCACTGATCAGCGGTGGAGTGGATGTGCTTTTGATAGAAACCGCCCAGGATACATTAAATGTCAAGGCTGCCGGCATCGGCATACAACGGGCCCTTGATGAAACCGGGAAAGACGTTCCCATTATGATCTCAGGCACCATTGAACCTATGGGCACCACCCTTGCCGGACAAAACATTGAAGCTTTTTATATTTCCCTAGAACATCTTCATCCCATTTCCATCGGATTAAATTGTGCCACTGGCCCTGAATTTATGCGTGATCATATCCGCACGTTATCCAATTTGGCCCAAACCGGAATATCCTGTTATCCCAATGCTGGCCTCCCTGATGAAAATGGTCACTATCATGAAACGCCAGCTGGTCTGGCAACTAAAATGGCCGAGTTTGCGAGGCAGGGATGGTTAAATCTCGTTGGAGGATGCTGTGGAACAACACCGGAACATATCCGGCATCTCGCTGAAGAAATGAAAAAATATAAGCCCCGGCAGGCGATGCCAAAACGTCTTCCATCCATTTCCGGCATTGAACCGGTTTATGTAGAAGCGGATAACCGACCTCTTCTGGTGGGGGAACGGACCAATGTCATCGGATCGAAAAAGTTTAGAAATTTGATTCGCGAAGGGAAGTATGAGGAGGCGTCGGAAATTGCCCGGACCCAGGTAAAGGGAGGTGCACAGATTATCGATATTTGTTTGGCAGATCCGGAACGGGATGAGCGAACCGATATGGAAAAATTCCTTCAGTTTGCCATAAAAAAAGTAAAGGCACCGCTGATGATAGACACGACGGACCCGGTTGTTGCTGAATCTGCCTTAAAATACTCCCAAGGCAAATCGATTATTAACTCTATCAATCTGGAAGAAGGAGAGAAGAAGTTTGAGGAAGTGGTTTCCCTGGTCCGCAAATATGGGGCAGCAGTGGTGATTGGTACCATTGATGAGAAGGGAATGGCCATTACCCGGGAGAGAAAATTGGAGATTGCAGAACGTTCCTTTGACCTTTTGGTGCACAAATATGGCATGAATCCCAAGGATATGGTCTTTGATCCCCTCGTCTTTCCCGTAGGTACAGGAGATCAAGCATACATCGGTTCTGCCTTGGAGACTGTAGAGGGAATACGCCTGATTAAAGAAAGCTTTCCAGACTGTCAGACGATTCTGGGAATTAGCAATGTTTCTTTCGGACTTCCTCCTGCAGGGAGAGAGGTTTTAAATGCGGTTTTTTTATATCATTGTACAAAGGCTGGTCTTGATTATGCCATCGTCAACACCGAGAAATTGGAAAGATATGCTTCGATTCCTCCTGAGGAAAGGCAGATGGCAGAAGACCTTCTATTTCGCACCAATACGGATACTTTAAATCGCTTTACCCATTATTATCGGGAAAAAAAAGTAACATCAACACAGAAAAAATCTTCTATGTCTTTAGAGGAACGGCTGGTTAATTATGTGGTGGAGGGGATGAAAGAAGGCTTGACAGAAGATCTTCAGCAAGCTTTAAAGAAATCTTCCCCCCTGGACATCATAAATGGTCCCCTGATGAAAGGGATGGAAAAGGTTGGTCAGTTGTTTAACGACAATCAACTAATTGTCGCCGAGGTGTTGCAGAGTGCGGAAGTGATGAAGGCTGCCGTTTCCTTTTTACAGCCTTATATGGAAAAATCGGATAATAAAGGAAAGGGAAAAATTATTCTTGCCACCGTAAAGGGAGACGTACATGACATTGGAAAAAATCTGGTAGAAATTATTCTGTCCAACAATGGATTCCAAATCGTTGATCTTGGAATTAAGGTACCGTCTGAACAAATCATCAAAGTTGTGGAGGAAGAAAAACCTGACATGATCGGACTCTCTGGTCTATTGGTCAAATCCGCCCAGCAGATGGTGTTGACGGCACAGGATTTAAAAATGTCGGGAATTGACATCCCGCTGCTGGTTGGTGGAGCGGCTTTAACCAAGAGATTTACCGAAACAAAGATTGCTCCGGAATATAACGGAACGGTTCTTTATGCACGGGATGCCATGGAAGGGTTGCAATTAGCCAACCGGTTGGTTGATTCCATGAAACGGGATCATGGTCTCATTGAACAGAAAAAGGAGGAATCGGAACGGGCTTTATCATTGGAATTTTCAAAAGATGATGAATCAAGGGGGGGTGCTTATCAGGTTATCACTCGCTCCCCAGATGTGAACCACCAATCACCTGTTTATCCTCCTCCGGATTTTAAACGTCATGTGTTGCGAAATTATCCAATCAGCCATGTTCAGCCCTATCTCAACCTGCAGATGTTATTGGGAAAACATCTGGGGTTAAGGGGGAGTGTAGAAAAGTTGTTGACTAAAGGGGATAAAAAAGCCGTTGAATTGAGAGAAATCGTTTTCCGATTATTGGAAGAGGCAAAAAGGGATCAGTTGATTCGTCTCCATGGAATTTATCAATTTTTCCCGGCCCAGTCATCCGGGAATCAGATTTTGATCTATGCCCCTCAGGACCTGTCAACCATCATTCAGCAGTTTACCTTTCCCCGACAAAGGATCCACCCCCATTTATGTCTGGCTGATTTTTTGCGGTCGAAGGAAAGTGGCGTCATGGATTATGTAGCCTTTATGGCCGTTACTGCAGGAGAAGGAATCAGGGAACTGGCAGGATCTTGGAAAGACAAGGGGGATTATCTCCGATCCCATGTTTTGCAGGCCCTAGCCCTAGAACTGGCGGAAGCATTTGCCGAGCGTCTGCATCACTTGATCAGGGACTCATGGGGTATTCCTGATTCTCCAGAGATGACTATGAAGGAACGATTCAGTGCCAAATATCAAGGAATACGGGTATCATTCGGCTATCCGGCCTGTCCCAATCTTAATGATCAGGAAAAGCTGTTTCAATTGATACAACCTGAAGCTATCGGAATTTCCTTAACGGACGGGTTTATGATGGAGCCTGAGGCATCGGTATCGGCCATGGTTTTTTCCCATCCTGATGCCCGGTATTTTAGCGTAGAATGAAAGGATGGGAGAGAAAATGAAGAAGGCAAACCAATTTCTTGAGTATTTATCCTCACACCTGCTGGTAGGTGACGGGGCAATGGCCACCCTGTTATATCAGCAGGGTGTGCCGATTGGGGTGTGCTATGAAGAGCTGTCCCTTTCCAAACCCAATATCGTAAGAAATGTTCATCAAGCTTATTACAGGGCTGGTGCCCGATTCATTGAAACGAATACCTTTGGCGCCCATCGGGAAGGTTTGGCCCGGTACGGCCTTGAAGATATGGTGGCAAAAATAAATTTGGCTGCCGTAAAAAATGCCAGAGATGCGGTGGGAGAAGATGCTTTTGTTTTCGGCAGCATGGGTTCCATCACGTCAGGACGGGTACGTCAAACCAAAATGGAGGGATACAGGGAGCAGTTTGAGGAACAGGCAATAGCTCTGCTCCAGGGGGGAGCGGATGGTCTGATACTGGAAACATTTCTGGACTTGGAGGAACTGCTGCTGGCTTTGGAAGTTATCCGTCCCCTTACCTCCCTTCCCATTATTGCTCAGTTAGCTACGATAGAAGTTGGGAGAACTAGAGATGGTTATTCGCTGACGGAGGCTTTTCAGTTGCTTAAGCAGCATCAGGCAGATGTGGTGGGTCTCAACTGTCGTCTTGGACCTTTGGAAATATTGCGCTCGTTGGAACAAACCATTGTTCCGGATGATATCCTGATCTCCGTTTTTCCCAATGCCGGAAGATTGGGTTTATCCGAGGGGGAGTACGCTTATAAATCTTCACCTGAATATTTTGCTAAATGTGCCCTTCAGTTCCGGAAGCAAGGGGTTCACCTGATCGGTGGGTGCTGCGGAACCTCTCCGGAGCACATTCAGATGATATCTGAGATTTTGGAGGGTTTGGATCCCCTACCCCGTAAAAACCCTGAAAAAGGCTTGGAAGATTTGAAGCCAAGGGCGACGATTCATGAAATAGACCGGAAAAAACCCAATATTGTGGATTTGGTACAGAAGCGTCATACCGTTATCGTTGAATGGGATTCTCCGAGGGATTTGGATATTGACATCTTTTTAAAAGGGGCAGCCAAACTGCAGGAAGCCGGGGTGGATGCCATTACCATAGCCGACAATTCTTTGGCGACAACCAGAATCAGCAACATGGCGATGGGAGCGATTTTAAAGAATCGATTGGGAATTGAACCCCTTGTCCATATTACCTGTCGGGACCGCAATCTTATCGGCCAGCAGTCCCATCTGATGGGTCTTCATGCCTTGGGGATTGAACAAATATTGGTCATTACCGGAGATCCAGCACGATTTGGTGATCTTCCCGGTTCCAGTTCGGTTTTTGATGTCTCCTCTTTTGATTTGATTCGTATGGTGAAGCAATTAAATGAGGGATTGTCTTTCTCCGGAAAGATATTGAAGCAGAGGGCCCGGTTTGTGGTGGGTGCAGCATTTAATCCCCATGTACGTCATTTTGATGCGGCGGTAAAACGATTGGAACAGAAGGTGGAAGCGGGGGCTGATTTTATTATGACACAGCCGGTTTATGATGCAGAGTCCATTCACATGATCTATGAGGGAACCAAATATATTCCGGTACCCATATTTATCGGGATTATGCCTCTTACCAGCGCCAGAAATGCAGATTTTCTTCATCATGAGGTTCCTGGCATCAAACTTTCGGAATCCGCATTGAAACGGATCAGGATGTACCAAGGAGAAGAAGCAAGGAAAGAAGGAGTAGCCATGGCCAAGGAGCTCCTTGAGGTCGCCATGGATTACTTCAATGGGATCTATCTGATTACTCCCTTTCATTATTATGAGATGACGGCGGAACTTGCTGATTATGTTTACCAAAAGCGGTCGAATTCTGCGGTTTTTAAATGCAATCCATAGGAATTTACAACCCCTGAGGAAAGTCTTGGGGGTTTTATGATAAAATAAACAAAAAAGGGACAGGGGAAATAGAATATGACGTTGTGGCAAATATTTGCCGCTTTTTTTCGGGTGGGAATATTGGGTTATGGGGGAGGCCCTTCTTCCATTCCCTTAGTACATAAAGAAGTGGTAGAAAAGTACAAATGGATGAATGAAGAAGAATTTAGTGATGTATTGGCTTTGGGAAATGCGCTTCCTGGTCCCATTGCAACCAAAATGGCAGGCTACATCGGGTACAGAGTAGCCGGTATCCTGGGTAGTGTCGTTGGGGTTCTGGCAATGGTTCTGCCTACGGTCATTATCATGATTCTTCTGTTGGGATTTTTGATGAGTATAAAGAATTCACCCAGGGTTCAGGGAATGACCAATGCCGTGCGTCCCGTCGTTGCCGTTATGCTGTTGGTTTTAGCCATTGATTTTTTTAAGAAATCCTGGACAAATTATGGGAAATGGCAAAGTATGGGCTTAGGAGTTTTCAGTTTCATCGCACTTGTTTCCTTAAATCTTCATCCTGCGTTCCTGATCGGAATTCTTTTGTTTTATGCCATCATAACAAAGCCAAAAGGGGAAACATCCTCGATTCCTAATCAGTCTGATGAAAGAACCAATGAAGGGGAGAAAGGGGAGGGAGAATCGTGATTTACTGGCAGCTTTTTTTGGCCTTTTTCATACCGGGGATTGTCGGTTATGGCGGTGGTCCGGCATTTATCCCTCTGATTCAAAATGAAGTGGTTAATCGTTACCAGTGGTTGTCTCTTGAAGAATTTGGCGATGTTCTAGCTTTGGGCAATGCCCTTCCCGGCCCCATTGCAACCAAAATGGCAGGATATATCGGTTATCAGGTGGGAGGAGTATTGGGTGCTATCGTGGCCCTGTTTGCCACTATTGCTCCTTCCCTTTTGGCAATGATACTGCTTTTGAATCTCCTATCCCGTTTTAAGGATTCTCCAAAGGTAAAGAGGATGACAGCACTGGTCCGTCCGACAGTAGGCATTCTCTTGGGGGTGATTGCCTTTCAATTTTTTTACAGCACCTGGCAACACATTGGGGTTTATCAGACGATTTTTCTTTCTTTAATTGCCTATCTGCTGTTGGAAAAATTAAAAGTACATCCCGCCTGGGTGATTGCTGCATCTTTGGGATATGGGTGGGTATTCCTGGGGTAACAAAAAAGGTTGATTTAGATAAGTCTTTTGAGATAGGGTAAAAATCGCAGATGAAAAATTTTTAAAAAAAAGAAGGAACTAAAACGAAATTATAGAATAAAAAGTCATAGAATAAATTGTTTTAAGAATATTGCGGAAATGAGCAGATTATGAATGAATATTCATTCATAATGAATGAAGGAGGGGATTTTTTTGAAGTGTACAAAGATTTTTGAACCGATTCGATTGGGATCTATGTCTATGCCCAATCGGATTCTAATGGGCTCTATGCACGTGGGATTGGAAGGGAATGATGGGGACTTACAACCGCTTATTGATTTTTATCGGGAAAGGGCAAAGGGAGGAGCTGGACTGATCGTAACTGGAGGAGCGGCTGTTTCTCCTGAAGGAGTAGGAGGGCTTCATTTTTTGACAGTAAATGATGACAAGATGATTCCCACGCTTGCCCAATTAACGGATGCCATCCATGAAGAAGGGGGAAGAATCGCCCTTCAACTGTTTCATGCCGGGCGATACGCATTAAAAAATATCAGTGGATATGATCCTGTTGCTCCATCACCGATTAAGTCTGTTTTAAGTGACACCGTCCCAAAGGAGTTGTCCCATGAAGAAATTGAATTGATCATAGAAGCCTTTGCCAAGGGAGCAGAAAGGGCAAAGAAAGCCGGGTTTGATGCCGTTGAAGTGATGGGTTCCGAAGGATATCTCATTAATCAATTTCTTTCTCCGGTGACCAACCATAGAACCGACCAATGGGGCGGGAATTTTGAAAACCGTTCTCGTTTCGCTTTAGCTATTGTACACAAAATAAAACAACTCGTTGGAGATGATTATCCTGTTCTTTTCCGCATGTCCGGTCTGGATCTCATGCCTGGCAGCACCACGATGGAGGAAACAATTCAGTTTGCCAAGAAATTGGAGGAAGCAGGTGTACATGCCTTAAATATAGGAATAGGCTGGCATGAGTCTAAGGTTCCTACCATTTATATGATGGTTCCAAGGGCTTCCTATGCCTGGGTTGCAGGTAAGATAAAAGAGCATGTGGGGGTTGCGGTGATCGCCAGCAACCGGATCAATGATCCGCGTCTTGCTGAAAAATTGCTGCAAGAAGGAGCTTGTGACATCGTTTCCATGGCCCGTCCATTTTTGGCGGATCCTTACTTGGTAAAGAAAGCGGAAGAGGGAAGATATGATGAAATCAATACTTGTATTGCCTGTAATCAGGCTTGTTTGGATCATATTTTTAGTGGGGAGCCCGCTTCATGTCTGGTAAATCCGGCAGCAGGAAGAGAGAAGTTGTTTGCCATTACAAACACGGCATCGCCGAAAAAGGTAGCGGTAGTGGGTGCCGGTCCTTCGGGTTTGGAAGCGGCAAAAACTCTGGCGGAAAGGGGACATCAGGTGACCCTTTTTGAAAAGGCGGATCGGATTGGTGGGCAGTTAAACTATGCCGTCAACGTTCCGGGTAAGCAGGAATTTAAGGAAACTTTGCGCTATTATGAGGTTCGATTGAAGCGTTTGGGTGTGGAAATTCATTATGGAAGAGAGATAACTTCTGGAGATTTGGTAAACCAATACGATGCCGTGGTGGTGGCTACAGGAGTCAAACCAAGGGTTCCGGATATTGAAGGGGCAGATCTTCCCCACGTCGTCTCTTACATAGATGTATTTCAGAGAAAAGTTCCTGTAGGAGAACGGGTTGCCATCATTGGTGGAGGAGGAATTGCCTGTGATCTGGCACATTTCCTTTTGGAACCCCATTCTTATACTCCGGAAATCACCAAATATTTGCTCCAATATGGAATCATTCAATCAGGAGAGCTTGTGAGCGGTTTTAAGGGAAAAAGAAAAATTACTATGATGAGAAGAGGGGGGAAAATTGGAACTGGACTGGGGAGGACCACTCGATGGGCTGTTTTGGCCCATTTGAAGGAACAGGGCGTCCAAATGTTTACAAGAATTGAATATGAAAAGATTGATCAGGACGGGGTTCACCTTCTCTTAAAAGGGGAGAAAATGCTTGTTCCTGCTGATACGGTGATTCTGGCAGCGGGGCAATATCCGAATCATGCTTTGTATTCGGAGCTAAAGGATATGGGCATGGAAGAAGTATACCTCATAGGGGGAGCCAGTAAGGCCGAGGAGCTGGATGCGAAGAGGGCCATTTATGAAGGAGCTTTGGTAGGCAGAAAGATATAGAAATATTATACCTTTAGCCTTGAAGCGGACCTGAATCACTCCCTGCACTGTGGCAAAACGCCACTAGTCTACCCTATTTATCATGTATGAAATAAGTGGCGGACGTGTAAATTTTTAATTCCAGATCTATAGGATATCTCAGTGAAGCCTCTCCCGTCTTCGCTTCGCTTAGAGGCGGGAGTTCTCTGGGCGGATTTCGATAGAAATATTCTTTGCTATATATGCAAGAGTATTTCTATTTTTTGTGTCAACAATTTATCAAATCATAGGAGTTTTTGTTATTATGAAAATTAAAAGGAAAAGTTTCAAGTTTCGAAAACCTAGGGTAGGACTGTTTTATTTGATTAAGGTAAAGAGGGATGTCGATGATCGCTTTATACAATTTGGATAAGAGGTTGGAAGAGATGCTCTCCTATTATTTGAAGGAAGAAGGAGAGAAAGTTGCTTATTTTTATTCCATGAAATCTATTTTGGATCAAGTGATCAATCCCATGGTTGTGATCACAACAGCTTCTTTTGTGTCTGAAGTGGATTCATTAAGCGTTCCCGTTGTTCCGATAACGATTCACATGACCGATGTTGAGCAAGCGGTTTGTCAATTGGTTTCCAATGGTCATCTGGTTGAAGAAGTGATAATCATCGCATCAGAGAAGGAAATGAAGTGGCTAAAAATGGAGCAACATATTCGGATGCAGCTTGGAGTGGCTTCGAATTTTTCCTACCAGTTCGTAAATCTGGAAGATATGAAGCATCAGGCCGCACAATTAAAAGTGAAAGAGGATCGATTTCTCTTCGTAACTCCGCAATGGACAAAACAAGTGAAATTAACTCCCTATATAAAAAATGTGTGTGCTGTTTCTCCTTCTATGGAGACAATCTTATCAGCGGCAAGACAGGCCAGTTTTTTATCGGGCTATACCAGGGAAATGACAAGGGAAAAACTTCAGATACAGGCGGTTGTAAATTCTGCCCATGATGGTGTGATAGCGGTTGACAAGGAAGGCTATATTACCTTGGTTAATGAACATGCAAAAAATCTGTTATCACTTCCTGAGGAGGCCTTACATCGCAAAATTACGGATTTTATTCCTCATTCTGACATGATGCGTGTTCTGCAAACCGGAAAAAAGGAAATCGGGGACCTTGCGACAGTGTTGGACAAGCAAATTGTTATTAACCGATTTCCAGTGGTGATCCATGATACAGTTGTAGGGGCGGTTTCCAATTTTAAAGAGATTACAGATATTCAAAAGTTAGAAATGAAATTGCGCAGAAAGCTTCATCATAGCGGTTTAGAGGCAAGATATTGTCTTACTGATATAGTAGGTCATTCTGAAGCTATATCTGAGGTCAGAGAACAAGCGAAGCTTTTTGGTGAGACGGGAGCTACGGTTCTCATTACCGGAGAATCAGGCACCGGAAAAGAATTATTTGCCCAGGGGATCCATTTGGCAAGCGGCAGATCAGTTGGACCCTTTGTCGCCATTAATTGTGCGGCTTTGCCTGAAAGCCTTCTGGAAAGCGAACTTTTCGGCTACGAAGATGGAGCATTTACAGGAGCTAAAAAAGGAGGAAAGCAGGGGCTGTTTGAATTGGCCCATGGGGGCACGTTGTTTTTGGATGAAATTGGTGAAATGCCTTTGAGAATTCAAGCCTTATTATTACGGGTGTTACAGGAAAAATGTGTGAGAAGAATCGGAGGGGAAAGGATTATTCCGGTTGATGTTCGGATTATTGCAGCCACCAACAAAAATTTAGAGGAGGCCATCGAGCATAAACAATTTCGTCCTGACCTCTATTATCGGATTAATTTGCTGACTCTGGAACTTCCTCCCCTTCGTAAACGGCTTGAAGATATTCCCCTACTAGTGATGAGTATTGTCAATCAATTAAATGAACAGAGGGAAAAGAAAATTGAAGGTGTGGATGATCAGATTTATCGCGTGTTCATGCAATACCATTGGCCAGGCAATGTCCGTGAACTGCGAAACGTGGTGGAAAGAATGGTATTGTTGGCAAAAGGGAGAAGTCTTACCTTAAAAGATGTAGATTTCTTCCGAAAGAAAATTGGCAAAGACCAAACCGTTTCGGATCACGGTCAAGAGAAAAGCTTAAAACAGACAGAAAGGGACCTGATCTTAGCTACCCTGAATAAATACCAATACAACAAATCCCTTGTAGCAAAATCCCTGGGTATTGACCGTTCCACGTTATGGAGAAAGATGAAAGAATATCATTTGTCCGATGGCTAAGAAATGTTGCAAAATAAAATAGACACGTTGCAAAATGCAACGTAATGTTTTATTAAGGTGCCCTCCACTTCTTTTGTGAAGTGGGGGGTTTTATATAGTCGGAACTAACAGAATTCACGAAGGACAGCCTTCGAGTTCTTATCCAGCGAAGAGGATAAAGAACGGGAATTAGCCCTCAAACTGACTCCACCTTTGAAATCTCCAGATGTTTTTGAGGGCTCCGTTCTTTAGTCTTGAAGCGGACTTATATACTTCTTGCTAGAACTCGACTAGCGGACGTGTGAATCTTTGATATGAAAATAATTCGCTCCCGGGTCATACTGATCTAAAAATGTCAAGTGCTTGGTATCAATTTCCAGATAAAAATGAGTATAGGGATGCCCGGGATGATCATTGTAAATGTTTCCAGTAGTTATGATGCAGTATTCTTCTGAACTTCGTATCCTAATTGACGCACCTTAGCGATAAAATATCTTTCCATTCGTTCTTGGTTTCGCTTCTGTAAAAAGTCTTCACCTAACTCTTTATAGTGATCATCGTTTAA